>NZ_JBTNDH010000016.1:0-90422 GCF_054511095.1 Arthrobacter sp. TMN-49
GTGCCAGAACCACAGGGTCAAAGAAGCTGCCACAGGATTCCAACACCACCGAAGCGACAGCCACCAAGTCGTGGCACTTCTCCATCGCTGCCACGCCACAGCTCACAGGGTGTGCGGGCAACTGCCGGCCGACGGCACCCACCGGCGCCGAGCCTGCGGTGCCCGTTCCCTTTTCGGTGGCCAGGGCGGCAGCATCATGGGCTGTAGAGCCGAACCATTCAGGTACCGCCATGCCACTCACCGCCTTGCCAGTCCAGCGTCAATTCGGAGAATCAAAGCCCTTATCTGTGGCTAAAAACTGGAATCGTCATCAGAAACTTATACGGATCACTTCTATTCTTCTGCTACCTATATTCTATGGGCAGGGTCCGACACTCTGACAGCACAACAAACCCCTGAAGCGAAATCTGTGGATGACCACACCCCCAGCCGGGCCTGTGGAGGAATCAATCAGGCAAAAATCCACAAAGACGCCCAAACACACACCACCAAACACTCAAGACAGCCGCAACTTAAACCCCGCGTGCGACCGCACAAAACCCAGACGCCCATAGAATCGGTGAGCATCCAGGCGCGAACCGTCGCTGGTGAGTTGCACCAGCGCCGCTCCCCGCCGGCCAGCCTCGGCGACAGCCCAACGAATCATGGCCGAGCCGACACCATTCCCCCTCAACACTTCGTCCACCCGAACCGCCTCAATCTGCATCCGGGTGGCACCGCCGCGGGCCAACCCCGGCAGAAGGGTCAGCTGCATGGTCGCCACCACGGCACCGCCCTCATCGTCCACCACGCACAGCAGGTGGGCCGGATCTGCGTCAATGGCCTGAAAAGCGGCGAGGTACGGAGCCCGCTTCGCCGGGTCCGCCGACTCGGCCGATGCCCGCAACTGGTCCCGTGCGATGAGCTCAACGATGGGCCCGACGTCGGAAACTTCCGCCCTGCGCAGCGTAAAGTTCCGGTCCGCGAGCGCAAAGTTCGCCAACACCGCCGAGTTCCGGTTCTGGTTTTCCTGTGCCATGCCTCAACCCTTTCATGCCCACCCCCGCAATGACAGAAACCAGGACCACCACAATGCCCGCCAGCTGCCACGGCCCCATCGACTGGCCTGCCACCAACCAGCCCAGGGCAATGGCCACCACAGGACTGAGCAGGCCCAGGAAGGCCGCGGCGCCGGCGGGCAGCCGGGCCAAGCCCCGAAACCAGCAAAAATAGGCAAATGCCGTCCCCGCGATCGACAAATACAGGTAGCCCAGGATGTTGGATCCGCTCAGGGGAGACGTAGGCAGCCCTTCAAAGAGCATCAACAGAACGGCCAGTGACGTTCCCCCGGCGATCAGTTGCCACGCAGTGGTGGCCAGCGGCGACACCACTTCCCCGGTTGCCAAGACAGGCTGGCCCCACTTCTTGGCCAACACCGTACCCGCGGCCATGGACAAGGTGCCGCCGGCCGCTGCGGCCAGCCCCAGCGCATCCAGGCGTGCTTGTGACTGCAGCACAATGAGCGTCACACCAAAGACGCCGCCCGCACCAGCCGCCATGCGCGGCAGGGTCAGTTTCTCGTGAAGCAGCGGGCTTGCCAGCAGGATCACCAGCAGCGGCTGGACCCCTCCGACAATGGCGGCGACTCCCCCGGGCAGCCGGTAGGCCGCCACAAACAGTAGGGCAAAGAACGCGCCAATGTTCAGCGTCCCCAGAACCCACGACTTCCACCACCACGAACCTTCCGGGCCCCGCCGCGACAGTGCCAGCAGCAGCAGCCCGGCAGGCAGCGCCCGCAGCACGGCAGCCAGCAACGGGCGGCCTTCCGGCAGGAAAACCGTCGTGGTGAGGTAGGTGGAGCCCCACAGGACCGGAGCAAGGGACGTGACAATGATCAACAGATAATTTTTACTAAGCACTTAGCTAATATAACTAAGTGCTTAGCGAATTGCTAGTGTGGTGCCATGGCAGAGCAACTAGATCGCATCCTTTCCCAGTGGCGCACCGAAAAGCCACACCTTGATGTGTCTCCGATGGCAGTGATCGGGCGCCTTGGCCGGGCCGCGTCAGCCGTCGACGCCCGTCTCGCCGAGACCTTTGCGCGGCATGGCCTGGACGCATCCACCTTTGACGTGTTGGCAACCCTCTTGCGCAGCGGCCGCCCCTATAGCCTCACGCCTGCGGCACTGGCGCGCGATTCCATGATTTCCAGCAGCGCGGTGGCCCAGCGCCTGAACAAGCTCGAGCACCGCGGCCTAGTGGCCAGGCGGGCAAACCCCGACGACGGACGCGGCACCATGGTCTCCTTGACCCCGGTTGGCAGGGATCTCATCGAGGCAGTCCTGCCGGACCACCTCGCCACCGAACATGCCATCACCTCCGCACTGACGAAGGTGGAGCAGGCCCAACTGGCCACACTCTTGCAAAAACTCAGCGACGCGGCCCGCTGACCCACCGCCCCCTCCGGACCCACTGGTTGCCGGACCCACTGGCTGCCGGGCCGGCGCCGGGGTGATCCATGAAAGACTTTCCTCCATGACCAAATTGATTGCTGCGTTGGCGATTCTTGCCGCTTTGGCCTGCGCCACCACCGCCACCGCATCATGGATCGCCAAGAAGAAGGCACCGCTGGCCATCGGCCTCGGCAGGGCACAGATCCAGGCCACGCCCGCTGAGCTGGACAAAGCCATGAAGAAGGCCCAATGGCGCATGGTGGCAGCAATCGCGTTCGCGGCGGTCATGTTTGCCACCCTTTTCCGGGTCTCCATCGGCCTGTCCGGCCAGGAGGGGCTGCCGCTGGCCGCCACAGCCGGGCTCTCGGCCAGCGGCGGGCTACTCCTGTTCTCGGCCCTCCCCGCCGCCAAACTCCCGTCCGACAACGCCAGGCCCCCGCTGCTGCCGAAGCTCGCGTTCATCCTGCCGGCCGCGATTCTGGCCGCCTTCACAGCGTTCGTCATCGTCGCAGGGCTGGTACCTGCATTTACCTCCATGAAGAACGACGGCGTGCCCCTCCTTCTGATGGTCGTTGCCCTGGGCGGTTCCGCACTCTTGGTCCTGCACCGCCTGACAACCACGCGCGCCCTGACGGATCCGCGCATGTCTGCAGCCGACCGCCGCTGGCGCGAACTCTCGGCACGGAACCTGCTGAACTTCACCAACGGGGCACTCCTTGCCTACTTCGGCACGGCAGTCATCCTGGCAGCCCTGGCATGGGGCGCCGCAGGGGCAGAAACCGCGTCCCCCAACTGGGTAGTCGCCGGCACGGCCGGCGGAGCGGCACTGGCCCTGGCCGGCGTCGTGCTTCTGGCCCTGGCGGCAAAGGGTTCGCTCACCATCCGCACGAGAGCCCGCGAAGGAACCGGTGCGCCAATAACCGCATAAACTGGGTGACACCATGACTTTGACTATCACGTACCCGCCCGCGCTTCCGGTCTCGGAGCACCGCGAGGACCTCATGGCAGCCATCGCCGCCAACCAGGTCACCATCATCGCCGGCGAAACCGGCTCCGGAAAGACCACCCAGATCCCCAAAATGTGTGTGGAGCTGGGCCTGGCCGAGAAGGGCCTGATTGGCCACACGCAGCCGCGCCGCCTTGCCGCGCGCACCGTGGCCGAGCGCATCGCCAGCGAACTCGGCGTGGAAATCGGCCAGGAAGTGGGCTTCCAGGTCCGCTTCACCGGCCATGTGGGGCCGCAAACGAAGATCAAGCTCATGACCGACGGCATCCTGCTGGCGGAAATCCAGCGCGACCGGCTCCTGCGCAAGTACTCGGTCATCATCATTGACGAGGCACACGAACGCTCCCTGAACATCGACTTCATCCTGGGCTACCTGCGCCAAATCCTGCCCAAACGCCCGGATCTGAAGGTCATCATCACCTCGGCCACGATCGACCCGGAGCGCTTCTCCAACCACTTCGCCTCCCCCGAGGGCCCGGCTCCCATCGTGGAAGTCTCCGGACGCACCTTCCCCGTGGAGATTCGTTACCGCCCCTTGAGCGGTCCAGCAACTGACGACGACGAACTCGAGTTGGCAACCGACCGTCGCCTTGACGGCGGCAACAGTGAGGAGGATAGGGACCCACTGGACGCTGTGTGCGACGCCGTGGATGAACTGTCCAAGGAGGCACCCGGGGATATCCTGATCTTCTTCTCCGGCGAGCGCGAGATCCGTGACGCAGCGGACGCCTTAGCGGGCCGGGCCAAGACCAATCCGCGCCTGCGCGATGTGCAGATCCTCCCCCTTTATGCCCGGCTCTCCCTGGCCGAGCAGCACGCCGTCTTCACGACCGGTTCGCGAAAGCGCATTGTGCTGGCCACCAACGTTGCCGAGACGTCTCTGACGGTGCCCGGCATCAAATACGTCATCGACCCGGGCACCGCACGCATCTCCCGGTACTCGCACCGGACCAAGGTGCAGCGCCTGCCCATCGAGCGGGTGTCCCAGGCGTCGGCCAACCAGCGCTCGGGGCGTTGTGGCCGTGTCTCCGACGGCATCTGCATCCGCCTTTACTCCGAGGATGACTTTAAAGCCCGGAGCGAGTTCACCGACCCGGAAATCCTGCGGACCAACTTGGCCGCCGTCATCTTGCAAATGACGGCCATGGGTGTTGCCAAGGGGCCCAAGGATGTGGAGAAGTTCCCCTTCGTCCAGCCACCGGACTCCCGGGCCATCACCGACGGCGTGACACTGCTGCGCGAACTCGGTGCCGTCACCGCCGCCGGCGGGATTACCGGCGTCGGACGTCAACTCTCCCAACTGCCGGTGGACCCCCGGCTGGGCCGGATGATTGTGGAGGCTGCCAAACGCGGCGTGGCAGCCGAGGTCATGGTGCTTGCCGCCGCCCTCACCATCCAGGACCCGCGTGAACGCCCCACCGACAAGCAGCAGCTTGCCGCCGAAAAGCACAAGCGCTTTGCCGATGAAAACTCCGATTTCACCGGTTTCCTGAACCTGTGGCGGTACATCAAGGACAAGCAGGAGGAGCTGTCCTCCAGCGCATTCCGGCGCCTGTGCAAGGCCGAGTTCATCAATTACCTGCGGGTTCGTGAGTGGCAGGACTTGTTCGCCCAGCTCAAGCAGATGGGCAAGTCGCTGGATATCAAGGTCTCCGGCGGTGCGATTGATCCGGTGGCCAACCACGACGCCATCCACATGAGCCTGCTGACGGGCCTGCTGAGCCACATTGGCCTGTATGACCAGCGCAAGCGCGAATACGCCGGCGCCCGTGGCACCAAGTTCATGGTGTTCCCGGGTTCTGCCCTGTTCAAGAAATCACCGGACTGGGTCATGGCCGCCGAACTGGTGGAGACCTCACGCCTATGGGCCCGTGTTGCGGCCAAGTTTGATCCGCTGTGGGCCGAGCAGGTGGCCCCGGACCTGGTCAAGCGCACGTACAGCGAGCCGCACTGGTCCAAGAAAATGGGCTCGGTCATGGCTCATGAGAAGGTCACCTTGTACGGGGTGCCCATTGTCCCGAGCCGCCGCGTCCACTACGGGCCCATCGATCCGCAGCTCAGCCGCGAGATGTTCATCAGGCACGCCCTGGTGGAGGGTGACTGGCACACCAACCACAAGTTCTTCCACCGCAACCAGGCCCTGTTGGCCGAGGTTGAGGAAATGGAGACCCGCATGCGCCGCCGCGATCTGCGGGTGGACGACGAGACGCTTTTTGAGTTTTATGACGATCGGGTGGGCCCCGACGTGGTGTCGGAACGGCACTTCGACACGTGGTGGAAGGACGCCCGGCACCAGAACCCGGCCCTGCTGGACTTTGACACCCACGTGGTCATGGCGGAGGAGCCGGAGCTTGACGAGGCTGCGTTCCCCAAGACCTGGGCGGAGGGCGAGTTTGTGCTGCCGCTGTCCTACGAATTCCATCCGACGGCGCCAGGTGCTGCCCCGAACCCGTCCGACGGCGTGAGTGTTCAGGTGCCGTTGTTGTTCCTGAACCAGTTGCCGCAGGCCCCGTTCAGGTGGCAGATTCCGGGCTTGCGGGCTGAGCTTGTGACGGCCTTGATCAAGTCGCTGCCCAAGGCCATCAGGAAGAGCTTCATCCCGGCCCCGGATGTTGGCCGGCAGGCTGCCGCTGCGTTGGCGCAGGACTTTGACCCATCTGTGGATGCGCTGGAACCGTCCCTGGAGTTGGCGTTGCGCCGGATCAAGGGCCAGGTGATCCCGCCCGGGTCCTGGAACTGGGATGCAGTGCCCGCGCATCTGCGCATGACGTTCACCGTCGTGGACAAAGACGGCCGCATTTTGGAGGAGGGCCAGGACCTGGCCCGGTTGCAGGAGCAGCTGGCCGGCGCGACCCGCCGCGCCATCGCCGAATCGCTGGGTGCAACACCGAAGACCACCCAGGCCGGGCGAGCGCCGCTCGGTGCGCCCGCCGGAAGGAACGGCAGGGGCGCTGCCGGCGGCACCACGGCGGCTGGTGCGGCAACGGCGCAAGGCAAGGGCCCGGCGTCGAACATCCCCGGCAACTCCGCTGACACCTCCGGCATTCGGGAGCGCTCCGGGCTCACGTCCTGGGACGTGGGCACACTGCCGCGCGAGGTGAAGCGCCTGGTGGCCGGCCATACCGTGACGGGCTATCCGGCGTTGGTGGATGAGGGCGGCACGGCAGGGGTCCGGGTGTTCCAGCGCCAGGATGTGCAGGAGGCTGCCATGCGTGGCGGCGTCATCCGGCTGCTGGCCCTGCGGGTGCCCTCCCCGGACAGGTATGTCCTGGACCACCTGAGCAACACAGAAAAGCTGACGTTCAGCCAGAACCCGCACGGTTCGGTGACCGAGTTGATTGCCGACTGCACGCTGGCCGCTATCGACAAGCTCACGCCCGCGGAACTCACGTGGAACCAGCAGGACTTCGACGCCCTGTATGAAGTGGTGCGGGCCGAACTGATTGACACCGTCTTCTCGGTCACGGCGGTCGTGGAGCGTGTGCTGGCCTCCAATATGCGCATCCACAAGAAGCTCCGCGAGACCACCAGCCTGCCGTTGATCAGTGCCCTGAATGACATCAAGCAACAGCTGGAGCTCTTGGTCTATCCGGGCTTCGTGGCAAAGACGGGCTTTGCCCAGCTCAGCCAGCTGCCGCGCTATTTGGCGGCCATTGAGAAGCGGCTGGAAAAGCTGCCGTCCAATGTGGCCCGCGACGCCGCGTCGATGGCGGCCGTGCAGCGTTTGGAGGACGAGTACGACGACGCCGTGGCGGCCCTGGTGCCCGGGCAACGTTCAACCGCCGGGCTGGAGCACGTGCGCTGGATGGTCGAGGAGCTGCGCGTCAGTCTCTTCGCCGTGGAGCTGGGGACGGCGTACTCGGTGTCCGAGAAACGCATCCGGGTGGCGCTGGCGAAGGCCATGTCCTAGACCTCCCCATCAATAGGGGTGGCTAGGCGTCGGGGACAAACTCCCCGTGGCCGGCGTCGCGCAGGGCAGTACGGAGCCTGCGTGCACTAGCATCCATGACGGCCGGGTCCGGATTGTTGTCCACGGCCGCAAAACTAAAGTTCTCCAGCCCGTAGGCCGGGAACACGTGAATGTGCAGGTGTTCGACCTCAAAACCGGCGATGATCACTCCCGCGCGCGGCGCACCAAAGGCAGCCACCTGGGCCTGGCCCACGGTTTGGGCAACACCCATCAGCTTGGCCATGAGTTCAGGTGACGCGTCGGTCCACTTGTCCACTTCGAGCCGTGGCACCACCAGGGCGTGCCCCTCGGTCAAGGGTCCAATGGTCAAAAAGGACACGCAGTCCGCGTCCTGCCAGATGAACCGCGCAGGAATGTCGCCGTTGATGATTTTGCTAAACAAGGTGCTCAAGAATTACTCCCTCAAACGGATGCGGCTAGTGGCTTACAAGGTGGCGGCGTCGAGCACAAAGCGGTACTTGACATCGCCCACCACCATGCGGTCATACGCGCGGTCCAGCTCCTGCGCGGACACCAATTCAATGTCGGAGACAATGCCATGCTCGGCACAGAAGTCAAGCATCTCCTGGGTCTCGGCAATGCCACCAATGAGTGACCCACCATAGGCCAGGCGCTTGCGGATCAACAGGCCCGGATCGATGGGCGGCATTTTTTCCGACGGCAGGCCCAGCTGGAGCAAGGCGCCGTCGCGCGCCAACGTTCGCAGATAGGGGTTGATGTCATGCACGGCGGCCACCGTGTCCAAGATGGCGTTCAGCGAGCTCTTAGCCGCAGCCATCTGCGCCGGATCGGTGGAAACCACCACGGCGTCGGCCCCCAGTTCCGCGGCGGCAGCAGCCTTGGCCGGCGAGGTGGTGAAGACTGTCACGGTCGCACCCATGGCCTTGGCAATCTTCACGGCCATGTGGCCCAAACCGCCAAGACCAATCACACCGACCTTGTCGCCCTCCTGGACGTCGAGGTAGCTCAACGGCGAGTAGGTGGTGACGCCCGCGCACAGCAGGGGAGCTGCCGCCGCCGGGTCCATGCCCTCCGGAATGTGTACCACGTAGTTTTCATCCACCACGATCGCCTGCGCGTACCCGCCCTGGGTGATGCCGCCGCCGTTGCGGGGATCCGCCACGCCGTACGTGCCCACGTTGCCCACTTCGCAGTACTGCTCAAAGCCTTCCAGGCACGAATCGCATTCGCGGCAGGAATCCACCATGCAGCCAACACCCACCCGCTGGCCCACGGTGAAGCCCTCCACCGCGTCGCCAACGTTGCTGACGAGGCCCACAATTTCGTGGCCGGGGACCAGCGGGTATTTGGCCGGTCCCCACTCCGAACGGATGGTGTGCACATCTGAGTGGCACAAGCCGCAAAATTCGATAGCGATTTCAACGTCATGGGCCCCGGGATCGCGGCGTTCCACGGTGCTGGGATTGAGTCCTGACGTGGCTGAGTCGGCTGCATAAGCCTTTACGTGGGTCATGCCTCAACCCTATCGCCGTTATCGCCGGTCTCCACCGGGCGCCCGGTCTGATTCGACCACGCCGACCATGACCCCGGGTACAAGGCCGCCGTGAACCCGGCAATCTCCAACGCGGCAATTTGATGCGCCGCCGTCACCCCGGACCCGCAGTAGACGGCCACCGCCGAGCCCTGCACCACGCCAAGAGCGGCAAACCGTGCCCGCAACTCCGCCACAGGTAAGAACCGCTTGTCCGCTGCTAGATTCTCCGTGGTCGGCGCGCTGAGTGCCCCGGGAATGTGCCCCGCACGCGGATCAATCGGCTCCACCTCGCCCCGGTACCGCGCCCGGGCCCGCGCGTCGAGCAAAATCCCGTCCCACTGCGCGGCACCGTCGTCGTCGATGGTTTCCTTCGCGCCAAACCGTACGACGGCGTCGCCCGGCTCCGCGCGCTCCTCACCTGCTGCGAGCGGCAGCTTCGCTGCGCGCCAGGCGGCCAAGCCGCCGTCGAGCAGGAAGATGCTGTCCAGGCCCGCATAACCCAGCAGCCACCAGGCGCGGGCGGCTGCCGCCGAGCCGGCGTCGTCGTAAACCACCACAGTGTCCCCGGCCTTGATGCCCCAGCGGCGGACGGTGTGGGCAAAATCCGCCTCGGCGGGCAGCGGGTGCCGGCCCTCCTGCGGTGCACCGTGGGCAGCCAGCTCGGCCTCCATGTCTACGTACACGGCGCCGGGAATATGGGCGGCAACATAGTGCTCATGGCCGTGGGGATCACCCAGCGCCCAGCGCACATCCAACAGCACGGTGCGGGTCCCGGCTGTCAGGCGCTCATGGAGGGAGGCAACATTCATCAAAACCGACATTGACGGGCTCCTTAGGGAATTCAGTGATCCATCACCATAATGTACTGCGATACGCTCAATTGCATGAACACTGCACAGACGTCGTGGTCCTGGACCCGCACCGCGATTGGTAAAGTCCAGGCCGAGAACAACCGTTCGGCCGACACCCACCTGTACAAGATTGAGTTGCCCGCCCGGTGGGGAGTTGACCTGTATGTCAAGGACGAGTCGTGCCACAGGACGGGTAGTTTGAAGCACCGGCTGGCCAGGTCATTGTTCCTCTTCGGGCTGGTGAATGGCTGGATCAATGAGGGCACCACCATTGTGGAGGCCAGCTCCGGCAGCACTGCCGTCTCCGAGGCGTACTTTGCGCAACTTTTGGGCCTGGACTTTGTGGCCGTCATGACCCGCACCACCAGCCCGGAGAAGATAGCTCTCATTGAACAATTTGGTGGCCGCTGCCACCTGGTGGATCACGCCGAGCAGGTTTATTCGGCAGCAGCCCATATTGCCCGTGAAAGCAACGGCCACTACATGGACCAGTTCACGTATGCCGAGCGGGCCACGGATTGGCGCGGGAACAACAACATTGCCGAGTCCATTTTCAGCCAGCTGGAGCATGAGAGGTTCCCCGAACCGGCCTGGGTGGTGGTGGGCGCTGGCACCGGTGGCACCTCAGCCACCATCGGGCGGTACATTCGCTACCATGGCCACGCCACGCAGTTGGCAGTGGTGGACCCCGAGGGCTCGGCGTTTTACCCGGCCTGGAAGAACGGCGACCTCGGCACTGTTACTGGCAATTCCTCCCGGATTGAGGGCATTGGCAGGCCACGGGTGGAGCCAAGCTTTGTCCCCGGCGTCATCGACTCAATGATTGAGGTTCCCGATGCGGCGTCCGTGGCCGCCATGACGCACTTTGCCCAGCTGACAGGCTTGCACGCCGGGCCGTCCACCGGCACCAACCTCTGGGGCGTGTGGCAGTTGGTGGCCCAGATGGTTGCCGGCGGTGTTACCGGCAGCATTGTCACATTGATGTGCGACGGCGGCGAACGGTATGCGGGCAGCTACAACAACCCGGCGTGGCTGGCTGAGAAGGGGTTGGATCCGGCCCCGCAGCTGCGCATCATCGAGGACTTTTTCGCCGGCGGCGGTTGGCGCGGCTGACCCGACAGGCCGGCAGGCCCGGCGAACAGCGGCGGGGGCGCGCTAAATCTCCGCGGACTGGCCCGGTGCCAGGTGGCGGAACTTCACGCCGTGGAGCGCCCCAATCCGGGCCACGTGCGACTCCGTGAACGCCAGGCCCTGCGCACTGAGCAGCGCGTCATGGATTTGAAATGCCCAGGGGGCCCGCACCGAGACCACAAAATCCACCACCTCCGAGACTTTTGACCACGGCGCGTGCAGGGGAACCAGCAGCGTGCCCACGCTCACCCCGTGCGGAACTATGAGGGAGTCGCCCGGGTGATAAACGTCGTCGTCAATCAGGTAGCCAACATTGGCAACAACGGGCACGGTCGGGTGGATCACAGCGTGCTGGCCGCCAAAGCACTGCACAGCAAACCCGGCCACGGTAAATGCCTCCCCCACTGCCGCAACAAAAATCTGCCCCGCGTGCCCCGGCGCCTTGGCCCGTAAGTCCTGCGCCACACCTGCGGGGGCGTAAATGCTCAGGCGCGGGGACTGGGACAGGGCCTTGACCAGGGCGGTGGCGTCATAGTGGTCCGGGTGCTCGTGCGTGATCAAGGCGGCGTCGGCCCCGGCCAGCGCCTCGGCGGACTCGGAGAAGATCCCCGGATCCAGCACCAGCACCCGGCCTTCCTGCTCCAGACGGACACAGGCATGAGTGAATTTCGTCAACAACATGGTGTCAGCCTATGCCTGTCCCAGAGCCCCGCCAAGGACGTGGGCACCAGCAAGTTCACGGGTGGGTGCGCTAGGCTGGTTCATTGGATCTAAGCCTCGAGAAAGCGAGTCCACCCATGAGCGATGCACCGGTGAAGGAGCAGCGCGTCACGAAACAACGCGTGGCCATCAGCGCTGCCTTGGACACGCTGGATGACTTTGTCAGTACGCAGGACCTGCACCGTTTGCTGCACGAGCAAGACATCCGGGTTTCGCTGGCCACAACGTACAGAATATTGGCCTCCATGGCGGAGGAAGGCGCGGTGGACACGCTGCGCAATGACGAGGGCGAAACGTTGTACAGGCGCTGCTCCGCCACCAGCCACCACCATCATTTGTTGTGCCGCAACTGCGGCAAGACGGTGGAGGTTGAGGCGCCCGCCGTTGAGAGCTGGGCTGCGTCAACGGCCAAGGCCAATGGCTTCACCCAAGTCCAGCACACAGTGGAAATTTACGGCCTGTGCCCGGAGTGCTCGGCGGCCTGAGCACTCAGCCGATGGGCGGCACCAGCGTGCCCATTGGCTCGCGCACCCACCAATCGCCGCTTTGCCGCCATTCCCGCCACGAGGTGTAGCGGTAGGCGAAAACGCGGGCCCGCACTTGCTCCGGCGCCTGCCCGCCAAACGGGTCGTGGCGGAGCAGCTTGAGCGTAGCGGGGTCTGCCACGAGCAGTTTGTTCAAAAACGGCATGAACCAGTCCAGGCCGGGCTGCCCCAACGCCAGAAACCACATCAGCCAGTCCAGCCGCAGATGGTAGGGCGCATATTGCCGCGGCATGCGTGAGGGTTCACCCGGTTTCCCGCGAAAGCCGTATTCGCGCCAGCCGTGCCCGTCCCACCCCTCCACCACCACCTCGTACCGCTCGCGCGTGATGCTGCCGAACGCCCCATAGGCGTTGGCCAGCCGCCAGCGGTTGAAGCTGGCGTTCATGGCCTGCTCCCGCGAGCAGAGGTTCTTCAGCGGCCACCAGCTCAGCACCAGCATGAGCAGACCCATGGCCAGCACGACGACGGCGAACCAGGCCGGGGTGCCCATCGCCGTCTGGGTGCCAGCTGGCACAGCGACGCCGGGGACCAGCTTGGCCAGCACCGAATCCTCGATGGCCGAGAACGCTATCACCAAGGTGATCGTGTTGAGCCAGGCAAAATTGCCTGACAACACCAGCCATGCCTGCGTCACGAGCACCACGGCCGCCGCCCACGTCGCCACCGGTTGCGGGGCAAAGAGCAGGAACGGGATGAACAGCTGGGCACCATGGTTGCCCAGCACCTCCACCTTGTGCAGGGGCTTGGGCAGGTGATGGAACCACCAGCTCAACGGATTGGGCATGGGCTGGGTTTCGTGGTGGTAGTACAGGGCCGTCAGATCACGCCAGACCCTGTCGCCGCGCATCTTGATCATGCCTGCCCCAAACTCCAGCCGGAACAGCAGCCAGCGGAACAGCCACAGGGTGATCACCGGCGTCGGGGTTTGATCGGAGCCAAGAAAGGCTGCCAGAAAACCGGCCTCCAGCAGCAGGATTTCCCAGCCAAAACCATAGAAGATCTGGCCCACATTCACCACGGACATGTACAGCAGCCACAGGGCAAGAAACACGAGCATGGGCAGCCACGCCGGGCCCTGTTGCGGCAGGCCCAGCACTAGAGTGAGGGCCAGGACTGCTCCCGTCCACGCCACAGTGCGCAGGAGAGCGTCCGAATACCGCCAGCGGAACAGGGATGGTCCGGGCGTCCGTGCGGCCCGGGCAAGGTAGCGCGGGACCGGCAACAGCCCGTGCTCGCCCACGAGTGCGGGGAATTGCAGGGCGCCGGAAACAAACGCAATGACGTACACGGCAGCAATGCCGCGCTGGAGCACAAAGCGTGCAACATCGTAGTCGGGGGTGCCCCACCAGTCCGCATACAACCAGTCCATGGTTAAACGCTAAGCCCATTGCCCTGCGCATGGTTAGCGGCAAATGGTGCGCCACCGCAAGAGTGGCGCACCATCGGCCAGGGACCGTGCGCTGAATTCGTCGTGCTAGGCAGCGACGGCGGTTGGCCGCGCGGACCAGCCCCGGCGCCTGCGCCACGCTCCGGCCACCCGGCACAGCAGATAAATCACAAACGACAAGGTTGTCACGTAGGGGCTGATGGGGATGCTGCCGCCAAGTGCCAGCATGATGCCACCGACTGTGGAGGTCATGGCGAACGCGACGCTGAGCAGCACCACCATGCGCGGGGCGGCCGTGACTTGCAGGGCCGCCGCGGCCGGTGTGATGAGCAGGGCCAACACCAACAGCGCCCCAACCACCTGGATGGACAACGCCACGGCAATGCCCAGCAGAAACATGAACGCCAGGGAGAGCGTCCGCACCGGAACACCGCGCGCCGTGGCAATGTCGGGATCGGCGCTGGCGAACGTCAGGGGACGCCAGATGATGGCCAACCCCACGACAACCACCAGTGCCGTGCCGGCCAGCACGGACAGCTGGGTGGAATCGACCGAGACAATCTGCCCGGTCAGCAAACCAAACTTGTTGGCGGAGCGGCCCTCATAGAGGGACAAGAACAATATGCCCAGGCCCAGCCCAAAAGGCATGATCACCCCGATGACCGAATTTTTCTCCCGCGCCCGCACGCCCATGACGCCCAGCAGCAAGGCGGCAAACACCGAGCCCACCAGCGAGCCAAAGATGACATCGGCGCCTATCAATAGAGCAAACGCCGCCCCTGCGAAGGACAGCTCCGCAATGCCGTGGACGGCAAACGCCAGGTCCCGCATCATGACGAAGGTGCCAATGAGCCCGCCCACAACACCGAGAATGGCGCCCGCCAGCAAGGTGTCGCGGAACAGCGGCAGCAGTTCGGCGTAGTTGGAGAAGCTAAAGACGGCGTCGGTGAAATCTGCCCAACTCATAGAGGTACCTGCCCGTGTGTAAAGTCGTGGCTGTCCTCGCCCTGCGGCAGGTGGCCGTCAATGACGGTATCCGGCCTGCCCACCACAACCAGCCGCCCGTCCATGTGCAGCACCTGAACGTGTGTGCCGTACAGCCGCGAAAGTACCTCCGTGGTCATGACCTCCGCCGGGGTTCCCACGGTGAAACGCCCCCCCGCCAGGTAGAGCACACGGTCCACATGCTCCAGGATCGGGTTAATTTCGTGCGTGACGAAGACGACGGCGGTTCCGTGGTGTTTGGCTTGTTGACCCACCAGGGCGCTCACTGCTTTTTGATGGTGCAGGTCAAGGGACAGCAGGGGTTCATCGCACAGGAGTACCTGCGGCTTTGCGGCCAGAGCCTGGGCGATGCGCAGCCTTTGCTGTTCACCACCGGAGAGCATTCCCACGGGGATTTTTCCGTAGCTGGTGGCCCCCACCTGGGCCAGCAGCTCATCGACCCGCTGGTGATGGGCTCTGCCGCGCACTCGGAAACCCCACTTGTCACCGTCGACGCCCAGCCCCACCACGTCCCGTGCCCGCAGGGGCGTGTCGGGGGCGAAGTTCTTTTGCTGGGGCACGTAGCCAATGGCGCGGTTGCCGCGCTTGACGGGGGCGCCGTTGATGGTGAGCTGGCCGGAACTCAGCTGGGACAGGCCCAAAAGGATTTTCAGGAAGCTGGTTTTGCCGCTGCCGTTGGCGCCCAGGACAGCCAAAAACTCGCCCGGCCGGACCTCCAAGTTCAGGTCTTTCCAGAGAGTTCGTTGGCCATATTTTAAAGTGGCGGCGTTGAGGCTGATGACTGCCGGAGCTGATGGGCTCACTTGGCCGCGCCGGAGGCTAGGGCTTGTTCCAAGGAAGAAACATTACCAACCATCCAGTCCACGTAGGTGGTTTCCGGGGGAAGTGTCTCAGAAAAATCAACGACGGGCAGCCCGGCAGATTGGGCGGCCGCCTTGAGCTGCTCGGTTTGCGGGCTCTGGGTTTGTTCGTTGTAGGCCAGCAGGGCGAGCGTTCCGCCGGTCAGCAGGGTCTTTAATTCAGTGACTGTGGCCGCAGCCGCATCGGCGCCGTTTTCCACGGCCTCACTGAATTTCTCAGGCGTCTTGTTGACCAGGCCGGCCTGCTCCAGCAGGTACAGCGGAGCCGGTTCGGTGATGGCCACGGCTGTGCCGTTGTGGGACTTCTTCAGCTGCGCCAGCCTGGCCTCCAAGTCCTGCAACTTTGCCTTGTATTCGGTGGCCCTGGTGGTGAACGCCGATGCTTTCTCGGGCTTGGCGGCAGCAAAGCGAGTGGCCAGATCGTCGGCAAGTTTGGACATGACAGGTAGCGAATACCACAGGTGTTCATTGAACTCCGGGCCCATCTCCAGACCGGACAGCTCACTCACATTGACGATCTGCCCGGCCTCCAGCTGCCCCTTGGCCAGCTGGGCAAAGAAATCGTCATAGCCGCCACCGTTTTCAATGCCAATCTGGGCTTTTGAAACCGCAAGCTTGTCCTGGGCGTTGGCCTCATAGCCGTGCGGGTCTGCGCCGGCCTTGCTAATGATCGAATGCACAGTGACCTGCTCGCCACCAATGGCTTGGGCAATATCTGCATAGACATTGGTGGAGGCAACCACCGACACTGTGTCATCCGCGTTCTGGCCGGCGCCTCCCCCACCGCAGGCAGCCAGGGTGAGGGAGGCGGTGAGGGTTGCGCCCAGGAGCAGAAGTGAGCGGCGGCTGTGAGACATGGGAGTCCTTTGTAAAATACTAATGAGAACAATTACTAATAAGACCAGCATAGCCCATGTTAGGAATCGTTCGCATCAAGCCGTGTCGGCTAGTTCCTTCTGCGCTCCTGAATGTGCGTTTGGGTGGCGTCGCGAATCTCGCCCACCAACTGCTCAATCACGTCTTCAAGGAACAGGACACCCATTGTTTGGCCACCGTCGTCGATCACTCGGGCCATGTGTGAGCCCGTGCGCTGCATGGTGGAGAGCACGTCCTCAATTTCCTCCGTGGCGGCCAGGTTCACCATGGAGCGCACACGTCCCTCACCAATGGGTTTTTGGTAGCGCTCCAACGGAATCCGCAAAATGTCCTTGAGGTGCAGATAGCCCAAAAGCGTCCCCGTTGCATCAGCGACCACAAATCGGGAGAAGCCTGTTTTACCCACGGCGTGTTCAAAGTCCACGGGCGTGGCGTCGGCGGGCAAGGTGACAAGGTCGGCCCGGGGAACCATGATTCCCTGTGCCGTTTGCGAGGAGAATTCCAGCGCCCCTGTGATGAGTCCTGTCTGGTCATTCATCAAACCGCTGCGCGTGGACTCGGCAACAATGGACTGCACCTCCTCGAGGGTGAAGCTTGAGGCAACTTCAGCCGCCGGCTCAATGCCAAAGAGCCGCACCATGTGGTTGGCGGCCCAGTTCAACGCCACAATGAGCGGGCGCACCACCTTGCTCACCAGCACCAGCGGAGGAGCCAACAACAAGGCAGCCTTGTCCGCTGAGGACACGCTCATGTTCTTGGGCACCATTTCGCCAAATGTCACATGCAGGAATGTCACCAGGGCCAAGGTCACCACGAACGCCACCGGAGCGGCAACACTGTCCTGCACGCCCACTGCGTGCAGTGGTTCGGCCAAGAGGTGGTGGATGGCAGGTTCTGCGACGTTCAAGATCAGCAGGGAACACACCGTGATGCCCAGCTGCGCACAGGCCAGCATCAAGGAAACGTTCTCCATGGCGCCAAGGGTGATTTTGGCACGTTTGGAGCCCGCGTCGGCCAAGGGTTCAATCTGGCTGCGCCTGGCAGTCATAATGGCAAACTCTGCCGCAACGAAGAAGGCGTTGCCGGCCAGCAGCACCACCAGCCAGGCAATTCCGGCCCAGGGGTTCATCGAGACTCACCAGCTGTAGTCGTGGCGTCTGTGTCCGCACCCTCGTGGGAGGGCGCCGGGATGAAGCGGATCCGATCTATCCGGCGTCGTTCAAGTCTGTCAACAACCAACAAGCCACCGTCCACTGCCACCGTGTCCCCCACGACAGCAATGCGGCCAAGCTCCGCCATCATGAATCCACCAACCGTCTCATAGCCGGCCTCGTCGGGAACATGGAGCGGGCCGATGCGTTCGCTGACCTCGTCGGGGCGCATCAGGCCCGGGAAGAACCAGGTGCCATCGGCCGCCAACAAGATGCCGGGCTTGACCCTGTCATGCTCATCGGAAACCTCGCCAACAATCTCCTCCACCAGGTCTTCCAAGGTGGTGACACCTGCCGTGCCGCCGTATTCGTCCTGGACAACCGCCATCTGCAGATTGCCTTCACGCAATTCCAGGATCAACGCGTCCAGGTGCACCGTCTCGGGCACAAAAAGCACGTCCGTCATGATCGCGCCAACCTCAATCGAGGGCCGCTTGTGAAAGGGTACGGCAACAGCCCTTTTCAGGTGCACAACACCCAAGATATGGTCAGGTGAATCACCAATGACGGGAAAACGGGAGAACCCGGTGCGCCGGGCAACGTCAACAACTGCAGCCACCGACTGGGTGCTTTCGATGGTTTCAACCCGCATGCGCGGGGTCATGACATCTGCCGCCGTTCGTTTGGAGAAGCTCAGGGTGCGTGCCACGAACGTTGCCGTACCCTCATCAAGGGTGCCCATTTTCGCTGAGCGGCGCACCAGCGAGGCAAGCTCGGCCGGGGACCTGGCCCCGGAAATCTCCTCCTTGGCTTCCATGCCAAAGAGATTCAAAACCTTGTTTGAAAAACCATTGAGCACCACAATGGCCGGCTTGAAAATGGCCGTGAAAACCAGTTGCGGGCGGGCCACAGCCTTGCCAATTTCAAAGGACTTGGCGATGGCCATGTTTTTGGGCACCAGTTCACCCATCAGCATGGACAGGAGGGTGGCGATCAGCATGGCCACGGCCAGCGCGATGCCGGATACGGCAGCCGACGGCACGCCCACAGCACTCAGCGGCCCGGTCAGCAAGGCACCCAGCGAGGGTTCCATGAGGAAACCCGTCAACAAGGTTGTCAAGGTGATGCCCAGCTGACAGCTGGAGAGTTGGGTGGAGAGCGATTTCAGGCAACGCAACAAGGGTTGGGCGGCTTTATCGCCATTGTCCACTGCCCGTTGGACCGAAGACTGGTCAAGGGCGACAAGGGAAAACTCAACGGCCACGAAGAAGCCGGTACCGAGGATCAGCAGCAAACCAGCTGCTAAGAGGATCCACTCCATTTAGTGGCTCCCCCGTTCTGCCGCGCAACGCATGAGCGTCGCGCCGGAGTGGGGGTTGCTCGCCGGCGGAGGGTGGTCGGCGCCGGGGCCGGCCGCTGCAGCTCCGGGGGAGGCTGGGGAATTGTGGTCACATGTGCGGGGTTTGCCGGCATTGTCAACGGGTTTGCGTGAGCGTCTTGAGGTGCTCCGCAAGCCGTTGCGCCGGCCCCTAGATATACTTTCCATAGGCTATTCAGTGTACATGAGCGCGCCCGCGCGCCCCCCTGATCTTGTCTCTACAGGCCGGGCAAGATGGTGTGCCCACCCAGGCCGTGATAGTTGCGCTGGTGGTACACCAGCGGCACGCCCTGGCGTGTGGGGGCAATAACGTCCAGCACCTCGGCAGCAAGCAGCAAGGAGTTGCCGGCCTCGGTGCGGGTCAGAATTTTTGCTCTCAAAGCGTAACCCCCATGACGCAGCAGAGGCTCACCAGTTTCCAAGGCACGCCAGTCCATGGCGTCGGTGAACCGTTCGGTGACGGGGCTGGCGAAAACCTTGGCCAGATGCAGATCGGCGGCGCACAACAGGTGCACCATGACAGTGTCGGCGACAGCGATGGCTGCAGCGGATCCTGTCTGTGCGGCCAACGAGAAGGCGAGAATGGCCGGTTCTGCCGAGACGGAAGCCACCGAGGAGGCTGTAATGCCCACAGGTCCCGTGCCGGAGTCGGCGGTAATAATGGCAACGCCCGCCGGGTGCTCGCCAAATGCGCTTTTAAAGTCGCCTGTCATATTACGGGCCGGATCGATCTCCGGGCGCACAATCACTGACAAGGTATTCCTCTCGCTGCTGCTGGATCATCTCAGCAACTACCCTAAAACCTCAACCATGGTTGAGGTCAAGTTGGCCCGCCCTGCGGCGGTTGAGCCGTGCCGTCGAAGGCGCGGGCTCCCGGGCCAGCTCCACCCACCTGGTCATCCGGGTTCACAAAGCCGCATTCGGCAAGGGACAAGCAGCCGCAACCAATGCACCCGCCCAGGCTTCCCCGTAGTTTCTCCAGGGCGAGGATGCGCGCATCCAGTTCGTGCTGCCAGGCGGCAGAGAGGCGCTGCCAGTCAGCCTTGGTGGGCACACCGTTGGGCGGCAACTCTGCGAAAGCCTGGGCGATCAGGGCTAGTGGAACACCGGCCCGCTGCGCGGCGCGAATGACTGCCACCCTGCGCAGCACCGGGCGCTGGTAGCGGCGCTGGTTGCCCGCCGTGCGGGTGCTGAAGATCAGCCCCTGCCGCTCATAGAAATGCAGGGCCGAGACGTTGACGCCGGCGCGTTGGGCAACCTGGCCCACGCTTAACTCCTCGTCGGCGCGGCGGGGGTGGCCGGCGTCGTCCTTCAGGGGATCAGTGGGACAGGACACGCCCGATGCCCGCCTGCGCCTCCACCAAGATGGCTGTGATGCCGGCGGACACATCAATGACGACCGCACGCTCATCAACGGCGAGGGGCTCTAGGGCAGCCAGCTGGGAGGTGAGCAGCGACGGCGGCATGAAGTGGCCGGAGCGGCCCTCCAGGCGCGCACTGAGAACCTCAAGCGTTCCGTCCAGGTGCAAAAATATGGTTCCGGGCGCCTTGGCGCGGATCACGTCGCGGTACCGGCGCTTGAGGGCCGAGCACGCAATGACCATGCCTTTGGCCGAGGCGGCTGCCAATTCATCGCCAACAATCCCCAACCAGGGCCACCTGTCCTCATCCGTCAGGGGGGTGCCCTCGGCCATCTTGTGAATGTTGGCCAGCGGGTGCAGGGCGTCGCCGTCCAGGAACGGAAGATTCATGGCGTCGGCCACCAAAGCACCAATGGTGCTCTTGCCGGAGCCGGACACGCCCATAACCACCACTTGCGGGGCAGTGGAGTTCACTTCAGAATCAGACTGCGAGGTATTCATAATCTCCTGTATATCAGGGCCGTCGACGCGAGCCCCCATTGGTGTCCCCCCGTCGTTTGGCTTGTGCCGATCACGGCCTTTGGCGCCATCGAGCAAGGCACGGGCACCTCGGTGATATGGCACGAGATCTCAACAACCTTCAAGGATGCCCGTCCAACACCTACAGCTCGTTCAAGGGGCGGGGCCCTTCACGTTGGCAACCACAACCGCCGCATCATCCCAGCGATTCTGAGAATCGAACGTACAGTTGTTGTGGATTTTTGGCGAGAACATCCACAACAACTGTACGTTCGATGATGTCAGGACGTTGTTACCAGCTTTGCGGCAGCGGCCGACCTTCCTCATAGCCGGCTGCTGACTGCACGCCCACTATGGCCCGTTCCCGGAATTGTGCCAGTGAGGCAGCCCCCGCATAGGTGAACGAGCTGCGCAGCCCCGCCGTAATCATGTCCAGCAGGTCTTCAACCCCTGGCCGGGCCGGATCCAGGTACATCTTGGACGTGGAAATGCCTTCCTCGAAGAGGCCCTTGCGGGCGCGCTCAAACGCCTTGTCCCCCGAGGCCCTGTTTTGCACGGCCCGGGCGGAGGCCATGCCAAAGCTCTCCTTGTAAAGGCGTCCACCGGGGTCGGTCTGCAAGTCTCCGGGGCTTTCGTAGGTGCCGGCAAACCAGGAACCAATCATGACCTGGCTGGCGCCGGCGGCCAGGGCAAGGGCCACGTCCCGCGGATACCGCACGCCGCCGTCGGCCCAGACGTGTGCACCCAACTGTGCAGCCGCCGTCGAGCATTCCAAAACGGCGGAGAACTGGGGCCTGCCGACGGCTGTCATCATGCGGGTGGTGCACATGGCGCCGGGGCCAACCCCCACTTTGAGGATGTCTGCCCCGGCCTCGACCAGATCCTGCACCCCGGCGGCACTGACAACATTGCCGGCAGCCACAGGAACCGGCGGGGCCAGGGCACGCACGGCGCGCAGGGCATCGAGCATCTTCTCCTGGTGGCCGTGGGCCGTGTCAACCACCAGCGCGTCAACCCCATATTCCAGCAGCGCAGCCGCCTTGGCCGCCACGTCGCCGTTGATCCCTACGGCGACGCCCAGGCGGAGTCGGCCGGAATCGTCAAGGGCCGGCTGGTAGATGGTCGACCGCAGGGCACCGGTGCGGGTCAGCACACCCACCACCTCGCCCGAGCGCAAAACTGGCGCGTAGTCAGTTCCGGCGGCGTCCAGCACGGCAAAGGCGTTCCGCAGCGCATCATCTGTGAGCGCCTTGGCCTGGGCGTAGTCCAGAACGCCGGCATCGGCCCGAACCCGAATCTCGTCAAAGGGTGCCGCATCAAGAGTCAGCACATTGGAGCGCATGACCGAGGCAAGGGAAGAGAACCTGTCTACGCCTTCGCAGTCGGTCCCCCGCACCACCCCAACAAAGTCACTGCCGTCAACCACCACCACGGCGTTGTGTGGACGCTTGCTCATCAGGTGCACGGCATCAATAACAATGTCCCCGGCGCCCATCAACAAGGGGGTTTCGTACAGGGAATCGCGCTGCTTGACCCATTCGGTGACAGTTTTCAGCACGTCAAGGGGAATGTCTTGCGGCAAGATGGCCATGCCACCACGCCTGGCAACAGTTTCGGCCATGCGTTTGCCCGAGACGGCTGTCATATTGGCAACCACCAAGGGAATCGTGGTCCCGGTGCCGTCACCGCTTGTCAGGTCAACGTCCAGCCGTGACGTCACAGTGGACCGTGACGGAACAAGGAAGACATCTGAATATGTCAGATCGGTGGCTGGTTGGTTGAGAAAACGCATGGCACTCCTTGCAACTGTGGGACAGTTGGCGGCACCTTGGTGGATGCGGGCCGCCCGGCTTCGAGTCTAGCCAACACGAACCGCCCGGTGCCGAGAATTTGGGCAATTTCTGGGCGCTGATCCGGGCGCGCCACATCACAGATTGGCCTACAAGCCAAATTGCTTACTAGACTTACTGCGGAAGGGGTTTGTTGGACCCCAACCAACTTTCGAATAGGCTACGCAATTTTGCGCCGTCAGCATCCGCCAGATTCGGGTGCCGTCGCCCTGCGCAAGGTTGCACAGCAGGCAATAAAATCTCATGGAAGAGGCGTAATACACGTGCCAGAGCAATCCATCCACCGTCTACCCGAAGAATTTGGCGGCAACGAGTGGCTCGTCGATGAACTGTATGAACGCTACAAGAGCGAAAAAAATTCGGTCGATGCCAAGTGGTGGCCACTCTTTGAGGGTTTCGCTGCTGACGACGCCGCGGGCAACGGACGCCACACAGCTAGCCACGCCACACCCATCACGGCCCAGATCCCAGTAGTTCAAGCGCCTGTAGCCAGGACGACGCCGGCCCCCGCCGCCGGCCGGGCACCTGCCACCCCAGCACAGCCGGTGGCAGCGCAGCCCGCGGCTGCTGCCAAGGCACCGGCCGCCCCGCGGCCTCCTGCCCCTGCCAAGGACGCAGCCCGTACCGGCACCACCCCCATCCCGGCCCAGCTGCCCAAGTCCGCCAAGAACAACGCTGTTCCTGAAGAGGCTGTCCAGACTGTGCTGCGCGGCCCGGCGAAGGCCATCGCCGTGAACATGATCACCAGCTTGGAAGTCCCCACGGCGACCAGCGTTCGCGCCATTCCGGCCAAGCTACTCATTGACAACCGTGTTGTCATCAACTCCAACCTTGCCCGTGCACGTGGCGGCAAGGTCTCCTTCACGCACCTGATCGGCTACGCCGTCATCAAGGCGTTGGGCGAATTCCCGTCCATGAACGTGTACTACGACCAGATCGACGGCAAGCCGGTGGCCGTCCAGCCGCCGCATGTGAACTTTGGTATTGCCATTGACATGCCCAAGCCCGACGGCACACGCCTGCTCATGGTGCCGAACATCAAGCGCGCAGAAACGCTGAACTTCGCCGAGTTCTGGCGCACCTACGAGGACCTGATCAAGCGCGCCCGCGCCGGCAAACTCACAGCCGATGACCACTCCGGGACAACAGTTTCGCTGACCAACCCCGGCGGCATCGGCACCGTTCACTCGGTTCCGCGCCTGTCCAAGGGCCAGGCAGCCATCATTGGCGTTGGCGCACTGGACTACCCTGCCGAATACCAGGGTGCCAGCCCCAAGATCATCGCCCAGAACGCCGTCTCGAAGATCCTGACGCTGACCTCCACCTATGACCACCGCGTCATTCAGGGTGCAGGCTCCGGCGAGTTCTTGAAGCGGGTCCACCAGCTCCTGCTCGGTGCCGATGATTTCTATGATGAGATCTTTGAGTCCCTCCGCATCCCGTACGAGCCCGTGCGGTGGAGCCTTGACCTGCAGGTTGACCCGGCCGATGAGATCAACAAGGTTGCCCGCATCCAGCAGCTGATCCACTCCTACCGTGTGCGCGGCCACCTGATGGCAGACACCGATCCGCTGGAGTATGTCCAGCGCAAGCACGCGGATCTGGACGTGCTCACCTATGGCCTGACGCTGTGGGATCTTGACCGCGAATGGCCTACCGGCGGCTTCGGTGGCAAGGCGAAACTGCTGTTGCGCGATATTTTGGGTGTGCTCCGTGACGCCTACTGCCGCACCACCGGCGTGGAGTACATGCATATTCAAGAACCCGAGCAGCGCGAATGGTTCCAGAACGAGCTGGAGCACCCTTACTCCAAGCCCAGCCGTGAAGAGCAGTTGCGCATTGTCTCCAAACTGAACTCGGCGGAGGCGTTTGAGACGTTCCTGCAGACCAAGTTTGTTGGGCAGAAGCGGTTCTCCCTGGAGGGTGGCGAATCCTTGATTCCGCTGCTGGATTCCATCATCTCCGATGCTGCCGACGACGGTCTGGATGAGGTGGCCATTGGTATGGCTCACCGTGGCCGCCTGAACGTGCTCACCAACATTGCGGGCAAGACTTACGCCCAGGTGTTCCGCGAATTTGAGGGCACCCAGGACGTTCGCAGCGTGCAGGGCTCGGGCGACGTGAAATACCACTTGGGCACCGAGGGTACTTTCACGTCCGACGCCGGCAACGAGACGAAGGTTTACCTCGCCGCCAACCCGTCCCACCTGGAAGCTGTTGACGGTGTCCTTGAGGGCATTGTCCGCGCCAAGCAGGACCGTTTGGACCAGGGCGAGAACTTCCCCGTGCTGCCGATCATGATTCACGGTGACGCCGCCTTTGCCGGCCAGGGTGTTGTTGCAGAAACCCTGAACCTTTCCCAGCTGCGCGGATACCGCACAGGTGGAACCATTCACGTTGTTGTCAACAACCAGGTTGGCTTCACCACGGCGCCGTCGTCCTCACGCTCATCGGTGTACTCCACCGATGTCGCCAAGATGATTCAGGCCCCCGTGTTCCATGTGAACGGTGACGATCCCGAGGCAGTGGTACGTACAGCCCAGCTGGCCTACCAGTTCCAGCAGCGTTTCCGCAAGGACGTTGTCATCGACATGGTCTGCTACCGCCGTCGTGGTCACAACGAGGGTGATGACCCCTCGATGACACAGCCGCTCATGTACAACCTGATCGAGGCCAAGCGTTCAGTGCGCCGTCTCTACACCGAGGCTTTGATTGGCCGTGGCGACATCACCGAAGAGGAAGCCACGCAGCTCCTGCGTGACTACCAGGAACGTCTGGAACGTGTTTTTGCTGAAACGCACGCAGCCCAGACCTCCCCCATCCCGATCGTCACCAAGGATGCTGCGGCCGTTTCCGACCTGGAGCGCCCCATCGCTCAGCAGAGCGATTCCGGCGTGAACGATCCCCAGATCACCGCCATCAGCGCCGAAATGCTGGCCAGGATTGGTTCCGTCCACACGCAGATCCCCGTAGGCTTTGAGGTTCACCAGAAGCTCAAGCCCCTGCTGGAAAAGCGTGAGGCGATGTCCCGCGAGGGCAACATCGACTGGGGCTTTGGCGAGCTGTCAGCGTTTGGCTCATTGCTGATTGAGGGCGTCCCTGTCCGCATGGCCGGCCAGGACTCACGCCGCGGCACCTTCGTGCAGCGTCACGCAGTCTTCCACGACCGTGCCAATGGCGAGGTCTGGACACCGCTGCGGGACCTGAGCGAAGACCAGGCCAAACTGTGGATCTATGATTCCCTGCTCAGCGAATACGCCGCCATGGGCTTTGAGTACGGCTATTCGGTGGAGCGTCCGGACGCACTGGTTGTGTGGGAAGCGCAGTTTGGTGACTTCGTCAATGGTGCACAAACAGTCATCGACGAGTTCATCTCTTCGGCCGAGCAAAAGTGGGGTCAGCGTTCCTCACTGGTGCTGATGTTGCCGCACGGCTATGAAGGCCAGGGTCCTGACCACTCCTCGGCACGCATTGAGCGTTTCATGCAGATGTGTGCCGAAGAGAACATGATTGTGGCTAACCCCACCACACCGGCCTCCCACTTCCACCTGCTCCGTCGCCAGGCTTACCTCCGCCCGCGCAAGCCGTTGATCATTTTCACCCCGAAGCAGTTGCTGCGCCTGAAGGCTGCAGCGTCCTCGGTGGCGGACTTCACCACAGGCGGCTTCCGCCCGGTGATTGGCGAACATGCAGCCGTGGACAACAACGCAGTGGACCGCGTTGTGCTGGTCTCCGGCCGCCTGTACTACGACCTCCTCGCAGCACGCGATAAGGCAGGAGACAACAAGGTTGCCATCATCCGTGTGGAGCAGCTGTACCCGCTGCCGCTGGCGGAGATCAAGGCTGAACTGGCCAAGTACCCCAATGCCGAGCTGGTCTGGGCACAGGACGAACCCGCTAACCAGGGTCCGTGGCCGTTCATGGGCCTGAACTTGGCCCCTGTTCTGGAGCAGAAGCTGAACCGGGTATCACGCCCGGCCTCGGCGTCCACGGCAACAGGTTCGGCCAAGAACCACGCGGTTGAACAGACCTTGCTGATCAAGCAGGCCTTCGAGCGTAGCTAGAGCGTTTTTGATGCCCGGTCTGCATTATCAGGCCGGGCATCTTTTCTTGTGACTTCAATTTTTGTAGGAATGAAAGGGGCGCCGTGGACAAGCGGGAACTGCGCATTGTGGCTGTTGGGGACGAGTTAGTGGCGGGTGTGGGCGATCCCCGCGCATTGGGCTGGCTAGGCAGGGTATTGGCAAGGACTCCACAGGACACCGTCTCGGTTGAGTCGTTTGTTCTGGCGTCTCCGCGCGAGGGCACCGAGACGCTGGCGGGCCGTTGGCTGCACGAGGCCGGCCGACGTTTTGATGACTTTCATGAGAACCGGCTTGTCATTGGCCTCTCCGCCCGTGACATTGAGTACGGTTTGTCCACTGCCCGCAGCCGGTTGAATCTGGCCAATATTTTAGATGGTGCCACCCAGCTGAACATTCCCGTGTTTGTGGTGGGCCCACCGCCGACGCTGGATCCTGCACTGAACCGCAAGGTGGCGGAGCTCAACGCAGCGTTTGCCGATGTCACCACCCGTCGCAAGCACCACTACGTTGACACCTTCGCCCCGTTGCAGAACCACGAACAGTGGCGCAATGACATAGCGGCCAATGCCGGCTCCCCCGGTCAGGCCGGTTACGGCCTCATGGCGTGGCTGGTGTTGCACCGCGGCTGGTACCAGTGGTTGGATCTGCCCGAGGCTGACTGATCCTCCCCTAACCTGCGCAACTGACCCGCAGGAAACGCCGAAAATCGCGCTAAAAGCGCGTGTTTTCGGCGTTTTCTGCGGGTCAGTTGTTCGTGGACCGTCAACGCCGCCACCTGGTTGCCGCGTCTGATCAACTTTCAGCAGGGCGCTAGTGCCGTGATCAGCAGCGCCGTTCCCCCGGGCGCGTTTGTCTGGTCAAGCACAGTCAATGGCGACGGCATGGTCAGTGGCAGCGCCAAGACAACGCTGCGCACAGTCACCCTTTCCCTGATGTCCGATGCCACCGAAGGGCTGCTGACCCTGGACACCGTGAGCGGGGAAATCATTGCCCACGCCCTTCGCCTGTACTTACTCGCTGTTCTGGAGGAAGGCCCCCAACACGGCTATGAGATCATTCGCGCCTTAACCGACCGCTTCGGTGGCACCTATTCCCCGAGTGCAGGGACTGTATACCCGCGGCTGGCGAAACTTCAGGAGGAGCGGCTGCTGCAGACCACCATGGAGGGGCGGCGCACCGTCTACTCCCTGACAGCTGCGGGCCGGTCCGAGCTTGAACAACGCCGCCATGAGCTCAACGAGGTTCAGGCCAGAATTTCTGCCTCCGTGCGAAGGCTCGCAGACGATATTCGGGTGGATGTGCAGGAAAACATGCGCAGCCTGCGGGCAGATCTGGCAGCCAGCGCCGAAACCGCCAAAACCCAGGCCCACCACGCGGCACGAACAACGCGAAGCGAAACCGTTGTCACCGGAAAGCAACTCAAGGAGGCCGAGTTCCTGCTGCAAAAATTCCGCGATGACCTGCGGCTGGACTTGCGCCTGCACGCAGCCCGGAACGGTCTGGACGAGCTAGACCTTGTGACGCTCGGAACCGTCCTGAACCAGTCAGCCATCGCCATCCGGGCTTCGTTGAAGAAGTGAATGGTCCTCTCGGTTAGGCACGCATGAGTCACTTATGCCAAAATGGGTAAGGATCGTTTTTTTGAAGGTCTTTCTAGATGATTGGAGACAGCTATGTCGAAGCGTTCACGTAAGCGTCGGGATCGTAAAAAGGGCGGCGCTAACCACGGTAAGCGTCCCAACACGTAAGTCTTGACGTAACAAATGCGAAAGCCCGCTCCGCCATTCGGCGGGGCGGGCTTTTGTGCTCCCGCACCGGTGCGCATGCGCCGGCGCAAAGCTAAGCTGGAAGTGTAACTTCCCCACCCGTTGTGAAGGCAAGGAAATGGTCCCCATCGTGCTGCTCACCCTATTGGACTGCCAGTGGCAGGAATCCCGATTGCCTTGGCAGTAACGGGCCGGGCAACCATGGGCAGTCAAGCACCAAACTCCGGCAGAACGACGTCGAACCTCCACGCCTACACAGCTTCGGAAGTGCCCGAACCGGTGGTTCAGCTCCCCGATATCGCCAACCGGGCGGACATCCTTGAGCTGGTGGAGACTTTTTACACCAAGGCTTTTGCCGACGACCTGCTGGGGCCCATCTTCACGGAGGTGGCGCACCTTGACCTTGACTTGGCCGAGCATCTGCCCATCATGGCTGACTTCTGGCAGACCGTGCTGTTCAAGGCCGGACTCTACAAACGCAATGCCCTGAATATCCACTTTGACGTTGATGCCAAGGAACCACTGACCGGGGAGCACTTCAATCGGTGGCTGACACTGTGGAGCAGCACCGTGGACATGCTCTTTGCCGGGGAAAAGGCTGAGCTGGCAAAAGCACAAGCACATGTGATCGCCGGCTCAATGCACCGCCGGGTGACGGGCCGGCCGGCCAGTTCCCTCGGCACCATCACGCAGCGGCCTGGCTAGACGGCTGCGGGCTTGTTCTCATGCAGGCGCGCCAGAATAGCTGCCTTGAGGGTTTCCGGAGCCGCTTCCTTGCAGGAACGCTTAACAACCGTGCGGATGACGCATTCCAAGTCATACTGGTGCGCGCAGTCCTCGCAGCCGTCCAGGTGGGTTTTGATCTCGGTGATGTCATCCAGGGACAGTGCCCCATCCAGGTACTCGTAGATCCGACCGATCCGTTCGTCGTCGCAATCGCCGAGGCTTTGGCAGTCGCCCATGATTATTTCTCCGTTTCCGTCAGTTGAGTGGTGTCCTTGACATAGCCGCGATCGACGGCGTAGTCGGCCAACATATCTCGCAAAAGCTTCCGTCCCCTGTGCAACCGTGACATCACGGTGCCAATGGGGGTGTTCATGATCTCTGAAATCTCTTTGTACGCAAAGCCTTCCACATCGGCAAAATACACCGCGAGCCGGAACTCTTCCGGGATGGCCTGCAAGGCGTTCTTCACATCAGAATCCGGCAAGTGATCCAGCGCATCCGCCTCGGCCGAACGCAAACCCCGGGAGGTGTGCGACTCCGCCCGGGCCAGCTGCCAGTCCTCAACGCTGTCGGCGTTGGACTGGAGGGGTTCGCGCTGCCGCTTACGGTACAAGTTGATGTACGTGTTGGTCAGAATCCTGTACAGCCACGCCTTGAGGTTGGTGCCGGGCTTGTACTGGTGAAAAGCCGAGAACGCCTTGGTGTAGGCCTCCTGCACCAGATCCTCGGCGTCACTGGGGTTGCGGGCCATGCGCATGGCCGCTGAGTACAGTTGGTCAACATAGACCATGGCGTCACGCTCAAAGCGCGCACGCCTAGCGTCAGCGGTTTCGGCGGCAACGTCCACCGCCTCCACATCAGTGCTCTGCACAGGCGAGGATTGCGCAGCGTTGGACGGCTCGGCGTCGAGGATCGGCGCAGCTGACTCAATGGTTTGCTCAGGCTCGGAAATGTTCATCACTGTTGAGTCTATGCTCAGACTCAGCTTCAGGGCTGCCGAATGGTTCAGTGTCTGCATTGCCGCCTTTCGCTCGCATGGTTTGTCTGCCCGGCCGGCCCCCTACAGGACAGGCCGCCTATCTACTAAACCGGGGAACGGCGTCGGATATTCCGCAAACTCGGCATCAGCGAATCAGACGTGGGAGACTTAGACACAACATTGGCGTTCCGTTTGGCCGGCAGAAAAGTCAGCGGGATGCACAGAGCACCACCAAGGAGGCCTTCTTGTCCATTGTTCGCGCACTTGCCCGCCCCATGCTGGCATCATCATTCATCCTTGCCGGCCTTGACCGGCTGCGCCACGCAGACCAAACAGCTGCGCAGTTGCGGCCCGTTCTGCAGCCGCTCAGTGCCGCTTTGCCCATGGAAGTCAGCGAAAAGTCACTGGCCCGAGTGCTGGCCGGAACACAGGTCGGCGCAGGCATTTTGTTGGCCACAGGGAAATGCTCCCGCGCCGCAGCGATGGTGCTCGCCGTCACGGCCGGGCTGAACACAGTGGTGGAGTACCGCACCGCCGAGCCCACCAACAAGGAAAACCGCTCCCACCGCCGCCATCAGCTGGCCAAGAACATTGGTCTGGTGGGTGGTGCGCTGCTGGCCAGTGTGGATACAGCAGGACGCCCCGGCCTGGCGTGGCGGGCGGAAAAGCTGCTCAAAACCGGCAAGAAGACCACACACAAGCAACTGAAGAATGCGGACAAGACAGTTCGCGCGTTAGCTCACGACGTGACAGGACAGTAATAACCCATGACCGCAGCCCATTGGCCCGCGCCTTTCTCCACAACACCCTTGGACGCCACTGTCACCATCCCGGCCTCTAAATCGCTGACCAACAGGTATCTTGTCCTCGCCGCCATTGCCGACGGCGAATCCCGCTTGCGTGCGCCCCTACAGTCCCGCGACTCCGACCTGATGATTGCTGCGCTGCGTGCCATGGGTGCCACCATTACGGAGCTTCCCGGCAGCGGGGCTGTCCCCGATCTTGTGGTCACACCCATCCCCGCCGATCATGTGGCGCCCAAGGATGGTATCAGGGTGGACTGCGGACTCGCTGGCACTGTCATGCGTTTTGTTCCCCCGCTGGCTGCCCTGGTCTCTGGTGCCGTGACGTTCGACGGCGATCCCGCAGCTCTTGTTCGCCCCATGGCTCCGATTGTGGCCGCGTTGGAGGGCCTTAGCGTATGGGTGGAGGACGGCGAGGATGGCTTCTTGCCGTTCACCGTGCACGGCACGGGCGATGTTGCGGGCGGCCACGTGCGCGTGGATGCCGGCGGTTCCTCGCAGTTCATTTCCGCCATGTTGCTGGTGGCCCCACGTTTCACCCAGGGCCTGCACCTGGAACACACCGGTGATTCGGTGCCCAGCCTTGACCACATCTCGATGACAGTGGCGATCCTGCGAACCGTGGGTGTTGTTATTGACGATTCCACCCCGAATCACTGGATCGTTGCACCCGGCCCTGTCGCCGCCTTTGACGTGGTGCTGGAACAAGACCTCTCCAACGCCGGCCCGTTCCTGGCTGCCGCCCTCGCCACCCGTGGCACGGTCCGCATCCCCAACTGGCCTGCCAACACCACCCAGGTCGGTGACAAGTGGCGTGAAATCCTGCCCCAGTTCGGCGCCACAGTCACCTTGGAAGACGGTGTCTTGACTGTCACCGGCGGCCCCGAAATCCGTGGCGTGGACATTGCTGACACCAGCGAGCTGGCGCCGTCAACGGCAGCCCTGTGCGCCTTGGCCGCAACACCGTCACGGCTGCGCGGCATTTCGCATCTGCGCGGGCACGAAACCGACCGCTTGGCTGCCCTGGTAACTGAAATCAACGCCCTGGGCGGCAACGCCGAAGAGACAGAGGACGGGCTGATCATCACCCCGGCCCCGCTCCGAGGCGGGGTGTTCCACAGCTACCACGATCACCGCATGGCAACTGCTGGCGCCATCATCGGCCTGGCCGTGCCCGGCGTCGAGGTTGAGAACATTGGCACCACAGCCAAAACAATGCCCGATTTCCCGGCCATGTGGGCGGCCATGGTTTCACAGACCGCGGCGGCCGGCGCAAAGGCGTAAGGCATGGCAAAGGACTACAGCAACTGGGACGAATCCGATGTCCGGGTCAGGGCCAATAAAAAGGGCAGCCGGCCCCGCACCAAGGACAGGCCAGCCTACGGGGAAGCCGTCATTGGCCGCATTGTCACGGTTGACCGCGGACGCTACACGGCCATTGTCGATGAGAATGAGCCCACCGAACGCACACTGATTGCGGCCAGGGCTAGGGAACTGCGGCGAAATCCCGTGGTGGCCGGGGACTTTGTGGCACTGGTTGGTGACGTGACGGGCAAGCCCGACACCTTATCCCGGCTGGTACGGATCGAGGAACGCCGGACGCTGCTGCGCCGCAGCGCCGATGACACCGATCCCGTGGAGCGCGTGGTGGTGGCCAATGCCGACCAGCTGGTCATTGTGGTGGCCGCTGCCAACCCCGAACCGCGCACAGGATTCATCGACAGGGCTTTGGTGGCAGCCTACGACTCCGGCATTGAACCGCTGCTCTTGATCACCAAGACCGACATCAAGGATCCGGCAGAGCTGCTGGCCAACTATGAGCACCTGGACATGACAGTCATTATCAGCCGGACGGCTGCTGACGGTGCTTCCGGCATCGATGCCCGCAGCGACGACGGCGACTCCGCCCTGCTGGCAGGTGGTGCCGTGGAGCAATTGCACGGCTACCTCAACGGCAAGGTCAGCGTCATGGTGGGCCACTCCGGCGTGGGAAAGTCCACCATGGTCAACGCCCTGACGGGTTCCCAGCGGGCCACCGGCGGCGTCAATGCCGTCACGGGCCGCGGGCGCCACACCTCCTCATCGGCGCTCGCCCTGCGGATCGAAGACGGCAAACCCGGCTCCTGGATCATTGACACCCCGGGCATCCGCTCCTTCGGACTGGCCCATGTGAACCCCAATAGGATTTTGCAGGCCTTCCCGGACCTGCAGCCCGGCACCGACGACTGCGAACGCGGTTGCAAGCATGACAGTGTCGCGGTGAACTGCGGCCTGGACCCCTATGTGGCTGCAGGGCTCGCCGGCGACGCCGGACCGGCCCGTCTGGCCTCACTGCGCCGCCTGCTGGGCACCAGCGACAGGACAGAGGGCCGCGCAGCGGAGAAGGAACTGGGCATCATCGAGTAACTGCGGCGAAGCCACCGTGGGCCCAACCGTTGCACCTCGCAGGCGGATCCGACATTTTTTGTAGGCGACGTAGAGGAGACGCCAAAGGCCGCCCGCGGCCGACGCGTCGGATAGTCGCCGGAAAAATGCCGGATCCGGCTGCCCGACCTCCCCCGCTGTGCGTCATCCCGCAGTATTGACCCAACTACCGATAGCGTGTTGTACATGACGATTGAACCCCAGACGTACAACGACGATCTCCGCCTGGCCCATGTTTTGGCGGACAGCGTGGATTCGCTGACCATGGCCCGCTTCAAGGCCCTTGATCTGGAAGTTGAGACCAAGCCCGATCTGACACCGGTGACGGATGCGGACAAGGCGGCCGAGGAATCAATCCGCAGCCAGCTTTCCCGGGTTCGCCCGCGCGATGCGGTGCTGGGCGAAGAGTTCGGCAGCACCGGTCATGGAACGCGTCGCTGGATCATCGATCCCATTGACGGCACCAAGAACTTTGTGCGCGGGGTGCCTGTCTGGGCCACGCTGATCGCCCTGGTCGATGAGGGCCGCCCCGTTGTTGGCTTGGTGAGCGCCCCCGCCCTGGGCAAACGGTGGTGGGCCGCCGAGGGCACAGGTGCTTACATGGGCAGGTCATTGGCCGCAGCCACTCGCATCCGCGTCTCCAATGTTGCAGAGCTCAAGGACGCCTCACTGTCCTATTCTTCGCTGAGCGGCTGGGCTGAGCGGGGTAATCGTGACGAGTTCATTTCGCTCACCGACGACGTCTGGCGCACCCGCGCGTACGGAGACTTCTGGTCCTACTGCATGGTTGCCGAGGGCAGCGTGGACATCGCCTGCGAGCCCGAATTGAACCTGTACGACATGGCCGCCCTGGTGCCAATCGTGACCGAGGCTGGTGGCCGCTTCACCTCCCTGGAAGGCGCGGACGGCCCCTTCGGCGGCAACGCCCTGGCCACCAATTCCATCTTGCACACGGAAGTTTTGCAGCGCCTGAACCCCAATTGGGATGATTTGCTGGGCTAGAACCAAATAGCTCAAGTGTGTTAAGAACGACGGCGGCTTCCGCCGTCGTTCTTTTTTGTCCACCCGGCGCCGGTTCGGCCCCGGTTCCGCGGCAGAGGGATTTTGTGACGTAACAAATGCGAGAAGGACATTCTTGGGCTACTGTTTTTGGCATAGGTCACGAGTGCCAGCGCTAAACCCCGGTTTGCTGGCCGGCAACCCTCCTTTCGCGGCGGGGTGCCCCGGGTGACGACCTGGCCAGGCCGGAACGGTCATGGCAAGCGCGGACTTCTTGGCTCCCTCCAAGGGTCCTTCCGTCGAAGGAATTATCGATGAGCAACGCCCTTTTGGAAAAAACCTCCCTGGTCAACTCCCCCTTGTTGCCGGTGGTGGGCCAGGATTTATCCGCCCCCTTGATCCACGGTGGTCAGATACGTTACGCCAACCTTGACTACGCTGCATCGGCCCCGGCCCTTGAGGACGTGGCCGAACACCTGAACGAGGTGTTGCCGTACTACGCCAGCGTGCACCGGGGCGCGGGATTTGCCTCCCAGGTGAGCACCTCCGTGTATGAAAATGCCCGCACAATTGTGGCCGACTTTGTGGGCGCGCGCCCCGACGACACAGTCATCTTCACGCGCAACACCACCGATTCGCTGAACGTTTTGGCTGGTTGCGTGCAGAGCCTGCTGACCCAAAAGGGTTTCACCGAGGGCCGTTCCAACGCCCACGGCGAAGTTTTGTACCTGGACATTGAGCACCACGCCAACTTGCTCCCGTGGCAGGCGCTGCCGCACCGATCGGTGGTGGCCGCCGAGTCCATCACAGCAACCCTTGCTCGCGTTGAGACACAGCTGCGGGCCGGCAACGTGCTGCTCCTGGCTGTCACGGGTGCATCGAACGTGACAGGTGAGGTGCTGCCCGTGAACGAACTTGCCGCACTGGCCCACAGCTACGGCGCACGCATTGTTGTCGATGCGGCCCAGCTGGCCCCGCACCGCCGCATCGACCTAAACGCCAGCGGGATCGACTATCTGGCCTTCTCCGGCCACAAGCTGTACGCCCCCTTTGGTGCGGGCGTTTTGGTGGGTCGCTCGGATTGGCTGGATGCGGGCAAACCGCACCTGGCCGGTGGCGGGGCCGTGAAGGAAGTCCGTTTGGAATCGACAAGATGGAGCGAGGGCCCCGCCCGTCACGAGGCCGGCTCCCCCAACGTCCTGGGTGCCGCCACCTTGGCGAAGGCTGCCACCGCCTTGGCAGCGCTTGACGCCAAGGACTGGCACAGCCACGAACAGCAATTGCGGGAGTACCTGGTGGCTGGCTTCGCCGCGGTGGACGGCGTCAACGTCCATGCGCTGTTCACCGACTCCACCGACTACCCCGAGTGCGGGAGCATCGGTGTGGTGAACTTTTCCGTCACCGGGTACGACGCCGGGCTGGTCGCCGCATATTTGTCAGCCGAACACGGCGTGGGCGTGCGTGACGGCAAGTTCTGCGCCCACCCGCTGCTGAACCGTTTGGGCTTACCATCGGGATCCTTGCGCGCCAGCTTCGGTGTGGGCTCCCGGCTTGAGGACGCCGCGCGCCTGCTCGAGGGCGTGAGCACCCTGCTGCGCGACGGGCTCGGCTGGGACTATGTGGTTGATGCAGGGCGCTGGATTCCAGCCAATGACAACCGCGTGTACCCGGAGTGGGCGCCGAACACGCCCGGCACCGCCGGCGCAGCCCCCTGCAACACCTAGAAAAAACACACCCTCTCGCAGCAATGGTCAGTTCTTTCGGATCCCTATCGCACCCGGTGAGACAGCGTCCGGCAAAAACCAGCCATTGCTGCGATAGCGTTTGGGTGGGCAGGTTGACTCCACCACGGGTATTGTTGAACGGGCAAAACGGCACAACTTTTCGGGGGCACCATGGCAGGGGTAGGCGGACCGGTCTTTGACGCCGAACGGCGCAGGCATATGGGCGCGGCCTTCTTAGAAGGCGGGAGCCACTACCACAAGGTCCGCCCCAGCTACCCCGATGATTCCCTTGACTGGTTGATTGCCGCTTCCCCGCGTCCTATCCAAGACGTCCTTGATGTGGGCGCGGGAACAGGGAAGTACACACAACTATTGGCCCAGCACGGCTGGTCGCTGACCGCCGTGGACCCCTCGGCGGACATGCTGGCCCAGTTGCTGGCGGACCTGCCCCACACAACCACCATTGTCGGCACGGCCGAGCACCTTGAGCTGGCCACCTCCTCGATGGATCTGGCAGTTGTGGCACAAGCCTGGCACTGGTGCGACCCCCTCGCCGCCAGCACCGAGATTGCTCGGACGCTGCGCCCGGGCGGCACCCTGGGATTGATCTGGAACCAGCTCGACGTCGGTGTCCCGTGGGTTCACCGCCTGGCCCGCATCATGCACGCCGGAGACGTGCACAAGCCTGATTTCCGCCCCACCGTCGGAAAAGAATTCGCCGCACCCCAGGTTCACAACACCCGGTGGATGCAACAGGTGACGCCCGAGGCCATCATGGAGCTCGCCAAGTCCCGCAGCTACTACCTCAAGGCGGCCGATCCCATCCGCGCCAGGGTCATGACGAATCTCCGGTGGTACCTCCTTGAGCATCTGGGCCACTTCGCTGAGGAGGAACTCCAGCTGCCCTATGTGGCCCAGACGTGGCGCACGCACAAGCTCGGCTAGACCCGTGAACCCGGCCCGAGTTCATGGGCGGAGTTTTGTAGCCGCTGACGTGCGCCGGGCGCGCCTAGCGGTAGGCTAGTTTCTGTGAAACAAACCGCCACCTCCTCCAGCATCGAGGACTATGTCAAGGTCATCTATGCCTACACGGAGTGGCAGGACAAGCCCATCACGTCCACAGCCCTGGCCACCCGGCTGGGCGTGGCCAACTCCTCCGTTTCGGAGATGGTGCGCAAGCTCAAGGACCAGGGCTTGGTGGATCACCAGCCGTACAGCCCCATCCACCTGACCGAGAGTGGTTTGTCGCTCGCGTTGTCAATGGTGCGCCGGCATCGGCTCCTGGAAACCTACCTTGTCCGTGAGCTTGGCTACACCTGGGATGAGGTGCACGACGAGGCCGAACAGCTTGAGCACGCAGTGTCCGAGCACTTCATTGAGCGCATGAGCGCCAAATTGGGCCACCCCACCCGGGATCCACATGGTGACCCCATCCCTGACCCGGACGGCAAGATCATCATGGCCCCCTCGCACCGGCTCGACGAGCTGGACGCCGGCCATAGCGGCAGTGTCAGCCGTATCAGCGATCACGATCCCGAACTGCTGCGCTATCTGGAGCAGCACGGCATTGGCCTGGATACGGGCCTGTTGGTGTTGTCGCGCCTGCCCTTTGGTGCGGGCATTGAGGTGAGAAAGCTCAATGCCCCGCACGACGCCGTCCCCTTGGCTTTGGCGTACGAGGTTGCGGCGTCGCTGTGGCTGACATCGACGGGATCGCATCCCGGCTGTTCCGTGCAGGATCTCACCGGCGGTTCGCTGATGAATCCACACTCCTCAGCGACGGAGATCTAGGGCGCTCCCCCGGAGCCCCTAGGGAAGATCCTGCATGGCTGCCCGGGCTTTGCGCAGCACATAGCGTTGAACCTTGCCGCTGGGTGTTTTGGGCAGCTCGGAGACGAAGTGGATGCGCCGCGGATAGGCGTGGGCGGCAAAACGGGTTTTCACCAGCTGCTGCAGTTCAGTCACCATGGCCTCGCCGGCGGCCGACGGGTCGCGGAGCACCACGAAAGCCTCCAACACTTCCCCGCGGATCTCATCGGGGGTGCCAATCACCGCAGCCTCGGAAACGTCCGGGTGGTTCAGCAGCACCGATTCCACGTCGAAGGGGCCAATACGGTAGCCGGCCATGATGATCACGTCATCATCGCGCGAGGAGAAGTAGATGAACCCGTCGGAGTCCCGACGTCCGGAGTCCCCTGTCAGGTACCACGCGCCGTCGGCAGTATAGCGCTGCGCTGTTTTCTCGGCGGCAGCAACGTAGCCGCCGAACCACATGAACGGACTCGCTGCCACGTTGATGGCCACCCGTCCGGGTTCGCCGTCGGCGGCGAGTTCGTCATCGAGTTCCGCCAGCACATTCACCGTCCAGCCCGGCAGGGACACACCCATGGAGCCTGGCCGCAGGGGTGCCAGGAGCGCATCGGCCCAGGCGTTGCCCGCCACCATGCCAAGCTCGGTTTGGCCGTAGTGGTCACGGACGTCAAGACCAAAAACGTCACGACCCCAGGAGATGACGTCGGGGGTTAAGGGTTCCCCGGCGCTGGACGCCCGTCGTAGCACGTGGCGTTGTTCAGGGGTGGAGCCGGCGCGCAGGGACCTGTACACGGTGGGCGCGGCGGCAAAGTTGGTGACACCAAACTTCTCCATGACAGCCCAGGTGAGTGCCGGGTTGAAGCCGGCGGACAGCAGCAGTGAACGGGTTCCCGTGGCCAGCGGCGCCAGCAAGGCAAAGTACAGCCCGTACGCCCACCCGGGGTCTGCCACATTCCAAAAGACGTCATCGGCTTGGACATCCAGGCCAAACTCCTGGTATCCCGCAAAGGATGCCACAGCCCGCAGCGGGATGGGCACGCCCTTGGGTGATCCAGTGGTGCCCGAGGTGAACAGCTGCGCCAGGTGGCCACCGCCGCCAACGGCAACCGATCCGCCGTCGTCCGGCTGCGCGTTCTCCAGCTCGGCGAAGGCACCCTTGCCGGCCACCATTTCGGCCAGTGAGACATCGTAGCCATAGGCTTCCCCGCGAGCCACGATGACTAGGCGGGAGGCGTCGGTGGGAACCTCACCCGGGGGCACCAGTTTGTTGCGCTGATCGGCGTCGCAAATCACTATGCGGGCGCCGCTGGCTTGTAGGCGGAAATCAATGGCGTCGTGGGCGAAGGCGGTGAACAAGGGAACGTCCACGGCGCCCAGACGCCAAAGGCCCAGCAGCGCTATGACCAGTTCGGCCGATTTGGCCATAAGCGTGGCCACGTGATCGCCGCGGCGCACACCCAAAGAGCTTAAAGAAGCGGCGAACCGCGTGGATTTCTCCCGCAGCTCGCCGTAACTAATATCAACAAAACTCAGGTCAGCGGCTATGACGGTAAAGGCCGTGGCGCTGGCGGGGTGCCGATCGCACAATAACGTCGCCGCACATGCCCCGGGCGCGGCGAAGGTGTCCAACAGTTCCTGCACACGTGCCACCATGATCGGCTCCCTGCCTTGTTGCGCACAGCGCGGTTAGGCGCTGAGTTGTGCAAGGGCCAGTTAGCCTTCGCAGTCCTTGCAGAAGAGCAGGCCGTTCTTTTCGCGCGCAACCTGACTGCGGTGGCGGACCAGGAAACACGATGAACAAGTGAACTCGTCGTCCTGTGCCGGAATGACCTGAACAACCAATTCCTCATTGGAGAGGTCGGCTCCGGGTAGATCCATACCCTCGGCCGTGTCTGAATCTTCGACGTCAATGTGAGCCGTCTGGGCACCGCCACGCTGAACCTGGAGCGCCTGAAGCGACTCTGTCTCGTGGTCTTCGTCCTTGTTGCGGGGTGCGTCGTAATCCGTTGCCATGCGGTTTTCAAACTCCTGAAGTGCTCGTGGTTTCGGCGGGGTGTTTCAGCGCCCCATCCTAGCCCCTGAAAGCTGGATTTGCGCCCTTATTTACCCGCTGTTTTCCCACAGCATAGAGTATGGGTGACGGTTTTGCTCTCTTCTAGCCAAAACAAGACCCCTTTTGACGCCTTATGCGGGTATTCTGTGAACATTCTCACCCCCTGGATGGCGGTTTGAGGGCGGTGCCGGCCAGCCGTGAACAGTCCCGCAAAGACCGGGCAACGCAGCCGGGCCGGGCATTGAATCGCCAGCAGGCCAGCTTCGCCTTATCCTTAAAGGAACATGGCAAACAACTATTCCTCACATTCTTCGCTGAATCGCCGCCAAGTGGCCCAGGCACTGAACATTCCGCCGGAAATGGCTGCACGAAACGGCATTCCTTCCCGCATGAGCGCGGCCGAAGTAGCCTCGATGGACGCTAATCCTCCGGCATGGCTTGCACAGTCGCGGGCAAATGCAACAGGCAAACGCCCTGTTTGGGTTGATTTACGCTGCTATCTTTGCGATTTCCTTGAGGTGGCGCGGCCTAAGAAGTGGTGGCCCGATTTCACCTATGTCATTTGCGACTTTCACAGCAATTCCGAACTCCCCGCCCCCGCTGCTGGCATGCGGCGGAGCGAATATGACGGCGTTGGCAGCCGGTTCCGTGGCATCGTCGACACGCAGGATCCCTAAACTTGGCCCTCAGGTGAAAACTTTCTTACATCAGGGACTCGGGGGTACGGGACAATGACAGTTGCGGCAAAGCACTTCCAATGCTGGCTCGGCGACGTTGCCGGCTCCACCAGTCAGGCGGCTGTGTGCCGTGCGGCAGGCATTAAGCGCTCCACGCTTGCACAACAACTGGTGCGTGGGCGCGTTTCGCTGGCAACCATTGCAGCTGTCAGCCGCTCTCTGAACCTGCCGGTCGTTACCTCCTTGTCCAACTTTCCCAAGTTTGAAGACCTTGCCGCCGGGGCCAAGGTGCCCACCACGGCGGAACTGCTCAGCCAGATTTCCGACGCCGGCCTGTTGCAGGAGATTCTCAACCGCAATTTAGCGGCCGAAACTGGTAGCGACCCGGCACCTGTGGCGCTGCCAACGATCCCCCACAGATCCTCGGTACGGGCCTGGCTGGACGCCATTGACCCTTCCGACTTAAGGCAGACGGTGGCCAGGAACGCTGCCATCGCACCCCAAAACTTGTCAGCGCAGATCAGCGCCAACAGATTAAGCGCCGAATTGGCCATCGAAAGCGCCAGGATCGCCGGGGTTGGCTTAACCAACGGGCTGGTTGCTACTGGTTTCCTAACCCCCGCCGAAGCTGGTTGGGTCGCTGGCTCCTGCGCGTCAGCGCTAAGGGGCACCGCCAACAGCGTCCTGGTTTCCTTGACAGCGGACCGGCTGGAAGCATTGAGCCGAGTTTTGCGGCGCTCCGAGGACGACACGGCTGCGGCCCGCAATGTTTGGGAGTACTTGGGATGATTTCAATTCTGCAATGGACAGCGCTAGTTGCTTGCCTCGGCTGTACGCTTTGGCGGCTTCCCACCATGGTCAAGGGGCGCAATCGTGGGTTGTCGTGGGCCTTTGCCCTGATTACCGTCAGCGTGGCCCTGAGTATTCCAGCCATCTACATGCCCGTTGACACCCTGCTCGGCGGGGTCAACCTGGCCAATGCCATCCTGCGAGTGAGCCTGTTTGGTGTCTTCTTCCTGCTGACCTCCCGGGTTGCTGCCGCCTACAGTTCCCCGTTGTCCCGCGCCCTCATTCGGGGTCCGGTGGGCATTGCTGTTTTGGTGCTTTCTTCCTTGGGGATCTGGATCACCTTTTTACTTTCCGATCTTCAGGGTTCAAGCACAGGACTCGCCGGATTCTTTGACCAGCCTTCCGTTGATACGTATATGTGGATTGGTGTTGCCTACCTGGCCTATGCCTCAGCCTGCGTGGTTGTGCCCACAGCAAAAGCAGCCTTCTCACACAGGCCACCGATGGACCGGGTGGCGGCCTCATTCCTGAGTTCGGGGTTCCTTTTAGTTTGCATCTCCGCGCCCCTGCAGTTGGCTGCCTGGCACGAGACACCGTTGAAGAAGATTGTTTCTTTTACGGCCGTATTGTCCGTTGCTGTTGGCATGGTGTTGGTATGGCGGTCTCTGGCTAATCTCCCGGCACAGAACCGGGCCCGGCCCTAGCCATTCCTTGGGCGTCCACAACAATCACAGAATGTGCACTATTCCATTAGTTTCTGGCATACTAATGGATGTGTGAACAAAGCATCTCGATGCCTAATTCACAAAATCCTTGGGGGTGAGTGGTGGTTCGGTTGAGATACCGAGCCACCACTTAGTTGTTTAACTCGGGCTCGCCGTCCGGCGTGGTGCGCCCGCTCCGCGGGCACACAAAAAAGGACCTGTCCCCCGCCGCAGTGGCGGGGAACAGGTCCCAATAGGGATGTGGAGATGGGGAGAATTGAACTCCCGTCCGATGTTGCTTTGTCAGGGCTTCTCCGGGTGCAGTTTGCAGCGGTTTTTCTCGGCCCCAGCTATCTCGCAAACAAGTAGCTGCCAGGCCCAGTTGTATAAGAGTCCCCTAAGCGCCTACAACAAGCACTTAGAGCAGTGGCCCTCTAGATGACGCCAGGATCCGGGACGAGAGCATTCCCGGGCTGACGGACTGTCTTACTGCTTAGGCAGCAAGAGCGAAGTCAGTGCGATTTGAGTCAGCACTTATGTTTTACAGAGATCGTTTACGAGTTAACCCTGTATCCTCGACCCGCTTCACCTGTCTCGACTAACACCGTCGAAACCGATCATCCCCTATTGTTTTTTCAAACCACGGATGCTTCCTTGCGAAAGTCTCCGTGGACTATCCATGCTAGCGCATAGTCGACCGGTTTTATTCCCACCGGCGCTAGTTGATGAGTCCTCTGTCCGCTTTCTCCGCCAGCACCAGCAGTGCAGCCGCATCCACTTTGGCCGCGAAGGCGGGATCGGCCTGCGCGGCGGTGAGCATCCCCGCGTACATCTGCGGGAGCAGGGACTGGTTGGTGCACAACGCCATGGTGCCCCCGGCCGCGATGAAGTCGACGCCACGCTCAGCCACGGGCACGCTGGAGACCTGTACGGCGTCGCAAATGTCGTCGCTGACAATAATCCCCTTGAACCCGAGGTCGCCGCGCACCATGTCCGTGACAATAAGGCGTGAGAATGGCGCCGGATTAGTGCTGTCAATCTTGGGATAGTAGGCGTTGGATACCATCAGCCACGGCACACCGGCGTTCACCGCGTCGCGGAAGGGGGCAATATAGGGATCGTTGCGCACGGTGACGTCATCTCTCACCCCTGCGGAAACATCGGTGTTCAGGGTGACCCGACCCATCCCCGGAAAATGCTTGATAGTTGCCTCAACACCGGCTGCCGCCATGCCCTGTGCAAACGCCACGCCATGGCTGGATACTGCGGCCGGGGTGTAGCCGAACTGGCGCCCAAACGCGCCAATCGGGGCGTTCTGCGGGGCAAATGCTGCGCTGGGCACCGTGTCCAGCACTGGGGCCAGGTTGACGTTCACTCCCACGGCGGCCAATTGTTGCCCCCAGGTGGTGGCGTCTGACCGGAGTCTGGCCACCGGCAGTTGCCCTTGTTCAATGGCCTGGGGCATCACGTCAAAGCCAGCGCCCTGCATGATCTGCACCAGGCCTCCCTCCTGGTCGGTGGCCACGAAGGGCCTGACACCGGCCGTGCGGGAACCAGAAATGCTGCCCGCAATGTCAGCCACCTGCGCAGCTATCCCGGCCTGTCCGGCCGTGCTGCGGCCCTTCATGAAAAGATTGCCCACGTACAAGGTGTCCACGGCATGGCGTGAGTCGGCGTCGGCACCTGTGACCGGCGAAGACACCATCAACACCTGACCCACTTTTTGTTCAAGGGTCATGGCAGCGAGCGTTCTGCCTGCCAGTCCGCCGGCAGAAGCGCCCGACGTCGGAGCCTGGCTGCCTGTGCCGGCGGGGCTTGGCGGCGTGGTCGCGCCGGCCGAGGAACCGGCTGTGGCGGAGGGGCTGACCCCCGTTGCCGTCGGGCCGGTCAGCGGCTCGTCGCGTTGTTTGCTGGAATACACCACCACAAGGGTGATCACCAACGCCACCACCACAAGGCTGGTGCCGAGTATCCACCAACGTCTTCTGCTACGGGCCACCACAATCTGCCTTCCGGTATCAGATGCTGCTGCTCTCAGCTTAGGCCAGGGCCCGACAATGATCCCGGCTACGGTGCGTAGACCGCCAGGTGCTAGCCGCGGTTCTTTTCGCGCATCACGCGCAGGGCCTCGCGGTTGTCCTGCTTTTCCCGGAGCGCGTGCCGTTTGTCGTACTCTCTTTTACCGCGGGCAATGGCGATTTCAACCTTGGCGCGGCCATCGAGGAAGTACAGTTGCAACGGCACAATGGTGTAGCCGGATTCACGGGTCTTGGAGGCAATCTTGTCCAGTTCCTCGCGGTGCAGCAGCAGTTTCCGCCGGCGTCGGGCCGTGTGGTTGGTCCAGCTCCCGTTGAGGTACTCCGGAATGTAGACGGCTTCAATCCACAGTTCGTCGTTGTAAAAGGTGCCGAATCCGTCGACCAGTGAAGCGCGGCCTTCGCGCAGCGACTTCACCTCGGTTCCCATCAAGACCAGGCCGGCCTCATAGGTATCCATGATGTGGTAATCGTGCTGGGCCTTGCGGTTGGTGGCCACAACTTTACGGCCACTTTCTTTAGGCACAGCTGACTCCTTTGACATTTGTTATGAATACGTGCGCTCACCCCGGGGCACAAAACATGGCACCGGCGCGAGTCCCTAGTGTAGCAACACCCCGCTGATAGGCGCTGGCATGAACCTTAGAGCAGTCCCATGGGATCGACAGGAGTTCCATTGAGCCAGGTCTCGAAGTGGGCGTGGCAGCCGGTTGAGTTTCCGGTGTTTCCGGAGTAACCCACCAACTGGCCCGCCTTGACGCGCTGCCCGGCCGAAACAATCACCGAGGAGTTGTGGTACATGACTGTCATCAAAGCATTTCCCTGCACAACACCGTGACTGATGTACAACACGTTTCCGCCGCCGTAGACAACAGTAGTCTGACCGGCGATTTCTACCGTTCCGTCCGCAGCAGCATAGACCGGTGTGCCACACTGGGCGCCAAAGTCCACACCTGTGTGATCGTAGTACCCGGAGCCGTTGAAATCGGCGCTGCCCGGGGGAACCGGGCGATTCCTGGCAAAGGGTGAGGTGATGGGGATGTTCCCGGCAAAGGGGTGCCGCAGGCCAAAGGCTGAGGGGTTGCCGGGAGCCGGGGGAACGTAGGGCGGGGGCACATATCCGTTGCCGCCGTTGCCCTGGCTGGCTGCCTGCTCACGGGCAACTCGTTCCGCCTCGGCCTTGGCGGCTGCTGCGGCGGCTTCAAGCTCTTTTCGCTGGATCTCGGCAATTTGGTCCGCTACGGCGTTCTTCTCTGTCTCGACGGCTTTGAGCTTGGCCTGGATGCGGGGCTTTTCAGAGGCCAGCTTCGCGTTCAGTGTGGCAGAATCGGCTATCAGCTTATCGACAGTGGCTTTCTTGGCGGCGGCCGCATCACGGGCCACCTGCTCCGCGGCCAGCGCCGCGTCCGCTTGCCGCTTCAGATCCTTGATCTCGGCTTCAACAGCAGCCAACCGTGCCTGTGCGTTTTGATTGGTTGCCTTTTGCGCGGTTAACGCTTCAAGAGCAGCCGTCTGGCTGCGCAAGGCTTGCTCGGCCAAGTCAATGGAGTTGGCGAGATCTGTGGTGGAGCCAGTACCCAATATCAGTGTCAGGTTGACCGGCAGTCCGCCAGCCTTGTAGGACTGCGCAGCAATCTGCCCAATCAAGGCCTTAGTGGCTGTGGCCTTTTTGGCGTCGGCAGCAATTTGGGCGGTGATCTTGTCCTTGCTTTGTTGTGCCAGGTCGATGCGGGCCGCCAACGAGCTCGACTCGGCGGCGGCAGCGCTGACACGGGTCTGTGCCTGTGAGAGCGCGGCTTGGGCCCCGGGCAGTTGGCCCTGGTACGTCACCAAATCGGCAGCTGACTTGGCGATTCCGGAGTCAACGAACTCCAATGAGGATTGCACGTCTTGTGCCTGCTGCTCCAGGGCAGCAGCCTTGTCGTTGAGATCCTCGGCCTGCGCCGGTGGCACCAGCCCCAGCAGTGCCGCAGCCAGCAGCACGGTGAGCGCAGCGCTGAGACGGCGCGTTCGAGGGCGGGCGTTGGGCATGTTACGCCCAAGTCGGGGGGATTTCACGGATCCAATTCCCTCGCTTGATATCGAATTCATGCCGTATAGCTCCTCGAATAATGACACTTTTAACACCAGTCACATGAGTACCTTCAGTAACAAGGCCCCTGTTCACCTTACACTTTTAGGTTCTTCCGCAGGGAAACAGCCGATGCCACCCCGGCCAACACTACGCCCAATAAGATCAAGACCGGGTAGATCACCAGCGCCTCACGGGCGGAAATGAAGGGGGTCCCCGTGTTGGCGTCGGCAAGGTAGCCGCCCATAAAGAACACCACAATGGACCACACAGCACCGGAGGCCAGTAGGGCACCAATGGTGGCGGCAATGACTCCTTCAAGCACAAAGGGCAGTTGAATCACCGTCTTTGACGCACCCACTAATCGCATAATGTCGATCTCACGCATGCGCGATTGGGCGGAAAGTCTGATGGTGGTGGCAATGAGCAAGGCCGCACAGACAATCATCAGAGCCGCCACACCCATGGCCACATACGTGGCAATGTTCATCCACGAGAAAAGTTTCTCCAGCACCTTGCGTTGATCAACCACCGAATCCACCCCGGGGGTTGCCGAGAACGTCTCGTTGATGATCTGGTACTTTTCCGGATCGTTCAATTTGATCCGGAAGGAGGACGGGAGGTTTCCGGCTTCCACGGAATCCACCATGGGTGAGTTGGCGAACTGCTCACGGAAGTGAGTCAGCGCCTCGTCCTGGGTTTCAAACGTCCAATTCTCGACATACGGTTTTACCGCCGGAGATTCAAGCATTCCCTCAACGGCCGTTTTTTGTTCGGGCGTGACAGGTCCGGACACGCAGTTGGTGTTGGCCGGCACGTCGGTGCACAGGTAGATGGTGACCTGAACCTTGTCATACCAAAAACCCTTGAGCTGGCCGATCTGCATTTGCAACAGCCCGGCCGCGCCCACAAAGGTGAGCGACACAAAGGTCACCAGGATCACCGAAATGACCATTGTCAGGTTACGGCGCAGGCCGCTCCCCAACTCGCTCATGATGAAAGCAAGTCTCACAGTCGGTCCTCATTCACAAAGTTTGCGGTACTCGTCTTGTGCTCATCCGCCAGCGGGAATTCCCGCTGACGCTTGCGTTCCAGCCGCGGCGGCATGGAGTCCGGGGTGGCTGAATCGTCACCGGCGGCAGCAACACTGACTGCGCGCTGGCGGCGGGTCTGGGGTTCGGCGTCGTCGGTCTTCACGGGCACGGCGGCGGGAGCCGCAACCGCCGCCGGGACGATCGGGATCATGGCGGTGTACTGGGCCGCGTGCTCGTCGCGAACGACCTTGCCGAAGTGCAGTTCAATGACGCGCTTGCGCATGGAGTTCACGATGTCGTCGTCGTGGGTGGCCATGACAACTGTGGTGCCATTTTGGTTGATCTTGTCCAGAATGTCCATGATGCCGGCGCTGGTGATGGGGTCCAAGTTGCCTGTGGGCTCATCCGCCAGCAGGATGCCGGGCTGGTTCACAATGGCGCGGGCAATGGCCACACGCTGCTGCTCACCACCTGAAAGCTCCGTGGGCTTGCGGTGGCCCTTGTCCTCCAGACCGACCAGTTCAAGCACGCGCGGCACTTCGGTGCGGATGGCTGCGCGGGATTTGCCCAGGACCTGCATGGCGTAGGCCACGTTGGCGAAGACGGTCTTGGTTTGGATCAGGCGGAAGTCCTGGAAGACCACGCCGATGCCACGGCGGAACTTGGGCACACGCCAGCTGGGCACATTGGCCACATTCTGGCCGGCCACGTAGACCTGCCCGTGCGGGGTCTTGTATTCGCGGAGTACGAGGCGCAGCAGTGTTGACTTGCCGGAGCCAGAGGACCCCACCAAGAACACAAACTCGCCGCGATCCACGTCCAAGGAGACGTCGTCGAGCGCAGGTTTGGACTTGCGATCGTAAGCAATGCTCACATTTTCAAAACGAATCATGACTTTTTCGTTGCCCGCCCAGCAGAATCACTGGCATGCTGACGGCCGGGCAGAGGTTTGGGGGAAGAAACCGCCAGCTTAACGACTATAGGCTCCGCACACGACGATTACTGGTTCCTCGACGGTGTGTCGAAGCTGAATCGTTATCAGTGAACCCGCGGATTCTTAGGCTGCATCTGCAATGACGACGCCGCCATGGGGCGTTTCCGCCGGGATTGCAGGTACGCGCCTAGGCCTTGGCGGCGTTGCGGTTGTCGGCGCGCCAGCGGATACCGGCGTCGATGAAGTCATCGATCTCGCCGTCGAGCACGGCCGCGGCGTTGCCCACCTCGTGTTCGGTGCGCAGGTCCTTGACCATTTGGTAGGGGTTGAGCACGTAGGAGCGCATCTGGTCCCCCCACGATGCCTTCACATCCCCCGCCATGGCCTTCTTCGTGGCGTCCTCCTCAGCCTTTTTCAGCAACAGCAGGCGCGATTGCAGCACACGCATGGCGGCGGCGCGGTTTTGGATCTGCGACTTCTCATTCTGCATGGACACCACTGTGCCCGTGGGAAGGTGTGTCAGGCGCACGGCGGAGTCCGTCGTGTTCACCGACTGGCCGCCGGGGCCCGAGGAGCGGAAAACGTCAACCCGAATCTCGTTGTCCGGGACCTCGATGCTGTCGGTTTGTTCGATCAGCGGGATGACCTCCACGGCGGCAAAGGAGGTTTGGCGCCGGCCCTGGTTGTCGAAGGGGCTGATCCGGACTAGGCGGTGAGTGCCGGCTTCAACGCTCAACGTGCCAAAGGCGTACGGCGCCTTGACCTCAAAGGTGGCGGACTTCAGCCCGGCCTCTTCGGCGTAGGAGGTATCCAGGACGGCTGTGGGGTAGCCGTGGCGTTCAGCCCAGCGCAGGTACATGCGCAGCAGCATTTGGGCGAAGTCGGCGGCGTCCACACCACCGGCGCCTGAGCGGATGGTGACGACGGCCTCGCGTTCGTCGTACTCCCCCGCCAACAGCGTCACAATTTCCAGGTCCTGCAGGGACTTTTGCAGCCCGGGGAGGTCCTTGGCCGCTTCGGCGAGAGAATCGGCGTCGCCCTCTTCCTGACCCAGCTCCACCAGAACTTCGAGGTCATCGATCCGGGCTTCTAAGGTGCGCAACTTTTCCAGCTTTGACTGGGCGTGGCTGAGCTTGGAGGTGACCTTCTGCGCCGCGGCAGGGTCATCCCACAGATTGGGGGAGCCCGCCTGATCGGACAAATCCTCAATATTCTCCAGGAGCTTCTCCACTTCGGAAACTTGCTCAATGGAGATGTAGGTTGCGCGTAGTGCGCGGATCTCTGCGGGAAAATCGATCTCTGCCATGATATTCAAGCCTACGGCATGCGCAGTGGTCCTAGCGGCGATCGCGTGGGCCGGGGTCAGAGCAGCAGATTGGCCCGGGCCGTGCTGGTCACGGTGATGCTGATGCCCTCGGGCACCAGAAAGTTGATAAACATCGGATGCACGACGCCGGTGATGCTCACGTGCGCTGTTCGCCCGTCCCCGGCCCCGGTGGCCTCAGCCAGGACCACATTGCTGATCGAGTCGGGCGCCGGGATACTGGCCAGGTAGTCCTGTGCGGCACCAAACACGCCCTGATTGGTCAGCAGCGTGCCCGGGTCGCTGCTGGTGCTGCCGCCGTTGAGTTCAAAGGTGTCAGCGGCCGCGAGCGCTGCGCTGTCCGCCATGGAGAGGAGTTTCTTCTGCCCCAGATACAAACTGCCGGCGGCCGCCACCACAGTCACCACCAGGAGCGTGAGCAGGACGTAGCCAATCAGGAGCACCATGACATGGCCGTCAGCATTGCCTGGCCGGGGCGCTGCGCCCTTGTTGGCCGGTGCCGGATCGTGCAGCGCGGTGGTTGCTTGAGTGAGCATCATTTGAAGCGACCCACTTTTTGTGTGGCCATGGCATCGACAGTGGCCGCGTTGGCGTTGACGCCGGGCACTGCTCCCACCACGGGAAGTTCCACCCGTAGCTGCACATGGGCGCTCACTGTTGAGCCGGGTGTGAGGCAGCCGGCACTGCAGCTGATGGTCAGGTCGGCGGCGCCCGCGTCAAAACCCAGGTCCTCGATGGCCAGGCGGACTGCTTGTTCTGCCGCGAGCTGTGCGTCCGGTAGGTCGCGGTGCATGACAAACACTTTTGCTGCTTGATCGGCGGCCCCCACCGCGGCGTAGGCGCCGCCCTGAACCTGACCCACAGTCAGGATCAGGTACGCCACAGGCACCATGAGGAGCACGGCCAGGAAGATGAACTCGACAATGGCACTGCCGTCCTGCTCCTGCCCCTCCTGCCCTGGTGCCGGGGTGCTACTTGGTAATGACGGCATGGCCGCTCATCTCCAGGGAACGCGCCGGACCGAACAGCCCTATCAACGGCAACGGCGCGGTGATGGACACCTGCAGAATGTTCAGCCCGTTCTGGGTTTCCACGCTGACGGAGACGTCTTGGACATAGTTGGGTCCCAGTGCCGTGCCCACCAGCATGGTGGCCCGCTCGTGGGCATCAGCTGCTGTCCTGTCCCCCAGTGCACCGTACCTGGCCGCTGACGAGGCGGCGTCGGCCACGGTATTGCGCACGTGCAGGGCCAACGCCAGTTGGAGCAGGGCCACGAAGATCACCGTGACCAAGGCACCGACCAGAACAAAGTCCACCACGGCCGCACCCGCTTGCCTGGTGTTGGTGCGGGCCGTCGTTGCCTTTAGGGCTGAACCTGGTCCATGGCCTGGTTGAAGAGCCTTTCCAGGGCAGGCCCCGCGATGGCCAGCAGCCCAGCCACCAGCACAGCACTCATCAAGGTGATGAGCACCCAGCCGGGCACGTCGGCGCGTGTTCGGTCCGTTGCCGGGCGTAGGGCAAACCGCGGAAACAGCTGACTCAGGCGCCGTGTCAACGTCATGAGTAGCTGTTTCCCCACTATCAGCACCGCAACGCCCAGCCCCAGTATTTTGTTCATGATTAGCATGGTGCTTCCTCTCCGAATAATGCTGCTTGAGTTCCTGAAGCGATTGTCTGGTTGGGTTCATGGGGCTGTTCATTAGAAGCCGAGCTGCAGCAAGGCCAGGCCGGGGAAGACGGCAAAAACGACCGTCAGCGGCAGCACCCCAAAAATGAGCGGCACCATCATGGCTATCTCCTTGCGCCCGGCCGATTCCATCAGCTCCCGTTTGGCCACATCACGCACGTCCTGGGCCTGGGCACGGAGCACATCGGCAAGTGGCGTGCCCCGGTTGACTGCGACGGTAATACCGTCGACAAAGCGCGCCAGTGCACCAACGTTGACGCGGTCAGAAAACTGGCTCAGGGCTTCCACCAACGGCATGCCAGTACGGGTCTGGGCTAGGACTTTGCCAAACTCAACCGAGAGCACCCCGTTGGAGGTGCGTGCCACCCGCTCCAGTGCGCTTGCCGCGCTCTCCCCCGCCCCCACCGCCAGGGCCATGAGTTCCGCCAACGCTGGAAATTCGGCGAGCATGCGTGTTTGCCGGCGCCGGATCCGGGTGCCGAGCAAATAGTCGTACAGCACGTACCCGCTCACCATGGGGCCGACCGCCAACGCCACCGCGCCCAGGAGGTTGATGCTGCCCTGCCACAGGAGAAAGAGCGAAACCAGGCTTCCCGCGACGAGCCCGGCACCAGCACACAAGAGCTGCGTGGCCCGAAATTCCAGCGCCGACTCGCTGCGTCCCGCCTGCTCCAGCCGGGCGCTGAGTCCGTGCACGCTGACATTGAATCGCCCCAACCTGTGCGCAGCGTCGGACAAGACCAGCCGGAAGATCCGCTCCAACGGGCCAAAGAGCGCGCGTTCCTCATCACCGTCCAAGAGTTTGGAACGGCTGGTCACCGAGCGAAGTTGTGGCTCCACGCGCTGGGCAAAGCTGGGCCTGCGCATGGCGGGGAGCCTGATGAGAATCAGCCACAGCCCCGCGCCCAGTGTTATCCCGGCAGCAACAACAACCAACTGGTGCACGTTCATTGCAGTACCCGTTGCTCCTGTGGCAAGGCACCAATGCGCAACATGACCCGGTAACAGATCACCGAGATCAGCAGCCCGCCCCCGAGCACCGCCCACCCCGCCGGGGAGTTGTAGGCGGCTATCGCCTCGGGCCTGGTGGCCATCAGCATGAGGACTATCCACGGCGCTGCCACAGCCAGCCGTGCAGCGTTGACAGTCCAGGACTGTCTGGCTTCAAGTTCGCTTCGAGTCCTGGCGTGGTCGCGCAGGAATTCGGAGAGGGTCCCCAGGAGCTTGCCCAAATCAGTACCACCCACATCTCGGGTCAGCCTTAGCGCCTCAATAATTCTGTCCGCAACGGGGTCCGCCAGCCTGATCTTGAGTTTTTGCAGCGCACCCTCGAATTGACCTGTCGCCCGGTAGTCGGCCCCAAAGGATTGGAATTCCTCGCGCAACTGGACGGGGCCCTTGGCGCCCAGCTGAACCAATGCTTCAGGCAGGGAAAGACCAGCGCGGATGGCTGAGCGCAAGTGGTCCACAACCTCAGGCCAGAGTTCGCGCATGACAGCCGTCCGGCGTCGCGCCCTAGCCCGCAACAGAGCGAACGGAACATAGCCGCTCAACAACGCAAAACATGCGGCGATGGCCGGAGCCCCCGTGAGAACAAAGACCAGCAGCGCCACCAACACCGCGAACCCTGCGGCGCTGACGACCAGGGATGCGGGAGTGACTTGGGGCAGCCCGGCCCGCTGCAGCAGTTGCGCCATTTTACTGGCATGCCCCGGCGAGCGCTGGCGGGCTGGGGTGCTCCAACAGGCACCCCAGATCAGGAACAACCCCATCCCGGCCAACAGCCCCACCACGGCGGACACTAGGAATCGCCCATCAAGGTGGCCACACTGTACCCGGCAGCAGCAAATTTTTCCGGCGCCGGCATGGCTGTCTCGGAGGCGCTCAGGATGCCGTTGACTGTGCTGAACACCAGTCCCGACTCGATAATGCCGTTCTCCACCCGGCGTCCCAACGCCAGAATCTGCCCCACACTGCGTTTGCCGTTGGGCGCCCTGACACAGTGCACCACCAGGTCGATGCAGGCGGCCACCGTTGGCACCACAAAGGCCGCGGTGATGTTCTCCCCGGCCAAAAGTGGCAGCGTGCAAATCTTCACGACGGCGTCGTGGGCGGAGTTGGCGTGAACGCTTGCCATTCCTGGAAGCCCACTGTTGAGTGCTATGAGCATGTCCAGGCTCTCTGCCTCGCGCACCTCGCCCACAATGAGCCTGTCCGGGCGCATGCGCAACGCCTCCTTGACTAGGCGCCGCAGCGGTATCTCACCGGCCCCTTCAAGGTTCGGCTGGCGGCATTGCAACCCCACCACGTCGCGCAGTGGCAGTCTCAACTCGAAAATCTCCTCCACGGTGACCACCCGCTCGCGCGAGCCAATCCCGGCGGCAAGACAGTTGAGCATGGTCGTTTTGCCGGCCTGAGTGGCGCCGGAGACCAGAATGTTCAACCCGCTGCTGACGGCGGCGCCCAGGAAGCGGGCTGCTTGCGGGGTGAGGGACCCCAACTCCACCAAGTGGTCAAGCCTGCTGGCCCGGGCGGTAAATTTGCGAATATTCACCGCCCAATGGTTTCTGGTGATGTCGGGTATCACCACGTGCAAGCGGCTCCCGTCCGGCAGCGCGGCATCCACAAAGGGTGAGCTGAGGTCCAGTCGCCGCCCGGAACTCTTGAGCATGCGCTCCACCAAGTCCCGCACCTGCTGGGCGGTGAAGCTGACACCCGTCAGCTCCGACTCGCCGTGCCGTGCCACAAACACCTGGTCGGGGGCGTTGATCCAGATCTCTTCTATATCCGGGTCATCGAGGAAGGGCTGGAGTACGCCGAAACCGGCGACGGCGTTATAAACGTGCCGTCGGGCGTCGTCGCCTTGCGCCAGGGCTGGGACGGCACCCAGGAGAGACCGTTCACCGTAGTCGTTGATGGCTGCATCAACCAGCGCCCGCACCTCGGAGCCTTGCCGGAGCGGATCGAGGCCTTTGCGGCGGATGAGTTCACGGACTTCATCCTCAACGAGTGCCAGTGCATCCAATCAAACCACTTCCGCCCCTTTGCGGCGTTCGCCTACCCTGTGTTCAGGAGCATAGCCCTCGTCTCCGGGGCGCGCCAGTGGCAAAAAACACGCTGTGGATAACACTGTGATGGTAGGGACTACTGAGTGTCCTACTCGTTGGGAGTCATCTCAGGATTGAGTTGGGATACGCGAAATCTGCAAATCTATTGTCTGGCCAAACTGCCCGACGTGGCGGATTCGCCGTTTCAGGATCGGCCAAAAACCCGCTGGCCAAGACTCGGCTCAAACTCGCCCCCCTAACCTGGCATTCAGCGATCTCGTCAACTCAGCACAAGTGCAGTTGTTACAATCACATGAGCCCACGATCTGCCTGGGGGCGTTAATGGGCTTGTGCCCCATAGGAGAGCTTCCAAATTTCATGAATTGGTTTGACACCGTTCCAACCCTGCTAGTGGCAGCGGCGCTCATCTTCCTGCCCGGAGCCATCTTGGCACGGGCGCTGGGAGCCCGCGGTATCACTTGGCTGGCATTGTCTGCCCCGTTGACCATGAGCTTGATTGGTTCCGGTGCCATCTTTGCCCAATCGGCGAATATCCGCTGGACGCCAATTGTTCTGCTCATTGTGACCATGGTCGTAGCGGGCGCCGCCTTGGGTATCCGCTACTTGGTGGAAATTAAGCACCGTAAAGACGCTGTTTCACTCTGGGTTCGCCCTCCCAACGCAACCGTCGCGGGGCTCATCGGAGGCCTGACTATTGCGGCCGCAGTTCTTGGCTGGCGACTGACCAGGGTTTTCATTTCGCCAGAAAACATTTCCCAAACGTATGACAATGTGTTCCATCTGAACGCCGTGCGCTACATCTTGGACACCGGCAATGCTTCGTCGATGCAACTTGCAAGTCTCGACCCATTGGCAACAGGATCGTTCTATCCGGCAGTCTGGCATGGTCTTGTCTCGCTAGTGGCGCAGCTGGCCGGGTCCACCATCCCAGTAAGCCTCAACGCGTCAAACATCATCATTGGCTCACTGGTCTGGACAATCTCATCCATGTACCTGACAACGCGTGTGCTGGGCAGCCGGCCCGCCGTTTACTTGATGACCGGGGCACTAGCCGGGGCGTTCAGTGCATTCCCTTATCTTTTGCTCGGGTTTGGAGTCCTGTATCCCAACTTCCTGGCCATTGCCTTGCTGCCAGTCGCCATTGGGCTCGTAGCGGATGTTCTCAGAGTAACCAGAGTCGGTCATCCCGGGACTCTAAGAGGCCTGATTCTGCTGATAGCGCTTCTTCCCGGGCTTACACTAAGTCATCCCAGCATCGCAATCGTGCTCGGAGCCTTCGCGTTGCCACTTATTGCATACTGGTTTTACATGAGACTGCGCGCGGCTCATGTTCATGAACTGGCATGGCCCTGGCTGATGGCGTCTGTTGCTGCAATAGTCGCGTATTCGTTCATACTAAAGTTCGTTTGGGATAAGTTCCGGCCGAGCGAAAAAGCCTCGTTCTGGCTCCCGACCCAAACCATCGCACAAGCCCTAGGTGAGGCTGTAGCCAACGCCCCTATGCGAGGCCCCATCTCCTGGGTTGTTGTCTGCCTGACAGTTATAGGGCTCTATGCGCTCGTGCGCAGCCAAAAGCAAGTCTGGCTAGTGGGCACATTGGCCGTAGGCACTTTCTTATATGTAGTGGTGTCCGGCTTCGAAGAGGGCGCGCTGCGCACATCACTAACTGGCGTTTTCTACAACGACAGCTACCGCTTGGCCGCGCTCCTGCCGGTCATCGGGATCGCCGTTGCGGTCTTTGGCACTATTTGGCTGTTTGATCTAGCGTGTCTAAAACTGCAGGCCAACCAGGTAGGACACCCCCGTCGCTGGGTCTCCGCCTTGACCGTAGGAAGCCTGGCGGCCGCTGGTCTGGGTGTCATGGCACAGGACAACTCGGTCGACAGTGCCGTTGAACGCGCTCGAAGCGGCTACAGCATATCGCCGGAGGCGCCGCTTCTCTCCACAAATGAGGCCGCTCTGATTGCGCGAGTGCACCAGACCATTCCAGCGGATGCAACCGTGATCGCAAACCCAGCCACTGGAGCATCATTGGTCTATGCCTTGGGGAGTCGACATGTTCTACTTCCAGCGGTCAGTTCCTCGCCAACGCCTCAGGAGATGGTCATCCTCCGCCATCTGTCGGAGATGGAAAGGGATCCGAAAGTCTGTGACGCGATCACGAGCCTTAATTCGTTCTACCTGCTGGATTTTGGGAGTCAGCAAATCAACGAAATGGACAAACCCTTTCCAACATCGGAACAGTTAGCGCAGACTACTGGATTGACACTCTTGGACCAAGAAGGCCACGCGAAACTCTATCGAATCGACGGATGCTAACTGCCCACGGTCAAGACGGCCCATAACTTACACATGGGCCGTCTAGACAGTATCAAGACATGTTAGGCGTTATAGCCCTGAGGATTGTTGAATTGCCAGCGCCAGTGGTCTTCACACATCTGTGCCAGGTTTCGGTGGGCAGACCAGCCAAGATGGGCCAGGGCCGCCGACGGATCGGCGTAGCTGACCGCGGCGTCTCCGGGTCGCCGGGGCGCAAATTCAAACGGGACGGGCTTGCCGGCCGCCTCGCCAAACGCTTGAATGACCTCCAAGACTGAGGACCCGTTGCCAGTTCCAAGGTTCCAGCGGAATACGCCTTCGTGGAACGGCAAGTAGTCCAGGGCGGCCAAATGTCCAGCAGCCAAATCCATGACATGAATGTAGTCCCTCACGCCCGTACCATCAGGCGTGGAATAGTCATTGCCGAATACCATGACCTTCTCGCGTCGCCCCACTGCAACCTGGGCCACGAAAGGCAAAAGGTTGTTCGGGACTCCCGTGGGGTCCTCGCCAATGCGGCCTGACTCGTGCGCCCCCACGGGATTGAAGTACCGCAACAGGGCCACACGCCAGGTTGGATCTGCTGCACCTAGGTCGGTGAGGATATCCTCGATCTGTTCTTTGGTCCTACCGTAGGGGTTCGTCGCATCCAGGGGCATCTTCTCTATCAGTGGCACTTCTTCGCTGGCACCGTACACAGTCGCGGAGGAACTAAAGACCAGGGTCCGGACTTTGTGTTTATCCATAGAAGCCAACAAATTCAGAGTGCCGACAATATTGTTCTGGTAGTAGCGCAACGGCTCTGCCACGGACTCTCCCACGGCTTTCAGCCCGGCAAAGTGAATGACAGAGTCAAAGCGTTCATCAGTGAAAAGCGTGTCAACGCCTGCAGCATCCAGCAAGTCAAGCTCGACGAACTTCGGATGCTTGCCGGTCAGCTCTTCGACCCGGAGCAGCGATTCCGCTGAGGAGTTTACGAGATTGTCCAGGACGACGACGTCGTGCCCGGCTTCCAGCAAGCAAAGGACTGTGTGTGAACCTATATAGCCGGCGCCGCCGGTCACGAGAACTTTCATACATTCCACCCTATACGGCTCAAACATCCGCTACGGTAGATCCCATCCCATACATCCGTCACTTCAGTAACTTGGGATAGTAAGCTGGCTGGGTCGTGACCAAGTCTTGCGTTCCTCCGAAACGATTGCGACCCCGATACGCCACCAGTCCCTTACCCTCCGGAGCCCTTGCTTATGTTTTCGACTCAGTCTAGGCTAAACCACCAATCCGCTGGCACGATTTACGCCAGCGCCATGAAGATTGCAGGATCCGGACTGTTGGGCGCAACTCTAGCGCTCGCGTTGGGGGCAGCGCCCGCTTTGGCCGCGCCAGTGGATCCGCCAACGACGGCGATCGCGGACCCCACATCCGAAGAAACGAAAACCCCTTCGCTCAACGCTGCGCCGGAAGCTGATACTGAAGCCCCAGAGTCCACGTCCCCGCCCGTCCCCGCCACGGAACGAAGTACGCCCGGTTTTGTGCCATCCCAGGCCGACGTTGAGAAGTACGGCGCCTACATGGGAAGCAGCCTCGCCAAGGAACAACGCACGGCCGGTGTCAAGCCCCCGGCCAGTCCCCGTCAAAGCCCCATGCTCTCGCAAGCCAAGCCTGCGCAACCACTGGCGCTCAGCGGGATTCCAGCGGGAGTTCCCGGGGTCGACGTCAGCGGATATCAGGCGAATCCCGTTGGCGGTCCCACCAGCTCCGTCGACTGGAAGCACCAGTGGTCCCTGGGCGTGCGTTTTGCCTACGCCAAGGCAACCGAAGGCATTGGCATGGTCGACGCCTCATTCTCATCCCAGTACCAAGGTGCCACCAAAGTTGGCATGCTCCGGGGCGCCTATCACTTCGCCCTGCCGAACCGTTCCGATGCAATCTCGCAGGCAAATTTCTTTGTCAACAATGGTGGCGGATGGAGCGCCGACGGCAAGACGATGCCTCCGCTGCTGGACATGGAGTCGAACCCCTATGGCGACGAGTGCTATGGTCTGAGTCCTTCCCAAATGACGGCCTGGATCAAGGCGTTCTCAAATCGAGTCGCCGCCCGAACCGGGCGCTTGCCAATGATCTACACAACCTACTATTGGTGGCTGGACTGCACGGGCAACTCCACCGCGTTTGCGCAACAACCACTGCACATCGCAGCCTACGGCGCGTCGTCGCCTTGGATGATGGGAGGCTGGAAATCCTACAGCGTTTGGCAGTTCAACGATCATAATGGCCCGTTCGCGGGCGACTCAAACGTTTGGAACGGCACGGAAGCCAGCCTGAAGACATTTGCAGTAAAAGGGGGCTCAACCGTCACCCCTCCACCATCCCCGCCTTCGATCCCCTCTCCGGCGGACCTCGTTGCTGCCGACTCTGCCGGCACCTTGTGGAACTACCCGGCCACCGGCACCGGAGGCCTTGGCAGCCGCAAGAAGATTGGCAGCGGTTGGACTGGCCTGCGCTCCATCAACGTCATCGACTGGAATACTGACGGCACTCTGGACCTCGTGGCCCAATGGAAATCCGGGAAGTTGACCGTCTACACAGGCAAGTCCGGCGGTGGCTTCAAAGCACCCACAACTCTTGCCACATCCGGCTGGGGCAGTCACCAGATGACCATCGGCTACTGGCGCAGTTCGATCCGGTTCCCGCAAATCATCACCAGGTCGGCAACAGGGGTCCTGCAGTTGTGGAGCAATGATGCTGGTTCCACTCTGGGTGCACCCAAGCAAATAGGTCAGGGTTGGAACAATCTGAACCTGACCATGATCGACTTTGACGGCGACGGCCGTCAGGACTTGTTGGCCCAGGATGCCACGGGCCTGCTCAAGCTGTACCGATCCAACGGAACCGGCTCATTCGTCGCCGAGCCTCGAAAAACCGTAGGCACGCGATGGTCCGCTTTCACCAGCGTGACAGTTTCCACCGGTTTTACGGGCAATGATTCCGCCGGCTTGCTTCGTCGCACGGCCGCCGGGACACTTGACCACATTGGCGTGCCCGGCAACGGATCATTCGGTGCAGTAAAGCAGATCGGCCACGGATGGGCTGCGTATTTAATTGCCGGGGCTGAAGCCATTAATCCCCCGCAGCCGCCCAGCCAACCGGCATCACCGACAGCCGTGGCCGGGAACGGAAAAGCCGTTGTCACCGCCGCCCGGAACAGCTCCGGATCGACGGCTACCTCCATCACAATTACCGCGACGCCGGGAAGCTCCCGGTGCACCATTTCGGCGGCCTCCGGCTCCTGCACCGTCAATGGCTTGGCCAATGGAACCGCCCACGCGTTTAGGGCGACTGCCACGAATGCCGCAGGCAACTCTCCCGCATCCGCCTGGAGTCCAAAGGTTGTGCCGTATTCACCTGTCAGCAGGGCGGGCGGCCGGGACAGGTACGAGACATCCGCAGCAGTCTCTCGGAGCACCTTCGCCCCCGGCGTCAAAGTCGCCTACGTCGCCGACGGCACCACCTTTCCCGACGCCCTCTCCGGGGCCGCCGCAGCAGGCACCCAAAACGGGCCGGTGCTCCTGACCAAGGGCAACACCCTGCCCGCGGCCATCACCACCGAACTCAAACGGCTCAAACCACAAAAGATCGTCATCCTAGGCAGCAACGCCGTCCTCAGCGACGCGGTCCAGAACACCCTGAAGAACTACGCACCAACAGTCAGCAGGGCGGGCGGCCGGGACAGGTACGAGACATCCGCAGCAGTCTCTCGGAGCACCTTCGCTCCCGGCGTCAAAGTCGCCTACGTCGCCGACGGCACCACCTTTCCCGACGCCCTCTCCGGGGCCGCCGCAGCAGGCACCCAAAACGGGCCGGTGCTCCTGACCAAGGGCAACACCCTGCCCGCGGCCATCACCACCGAACTCAAACGGCTCAAACCACAAAAGATCGTCATCCTAGGCAGCAACGCCGTCCTCAGCGACGCGGTCCAGAACACCCTGAAGAGCTACGCACCAACAGTCAGCAGGGCGGGCGGCCGGGACAGGTACGAGACATCCGCAGCAGTCTCCCGGAGCACCTTCGCTCCCGGCGTCAAAGTCGCCTACGTCGCCAACGGCACCACCTTTCCCGACGCCCTCTCCGGGGCCGCCGCAGCAGGCACCCAAAACGGGCCAGTGCTCCTGACCAAGGGCAACACCCTGCCCGCGGCCATCACCACCGAACTCAAACGGCTCAAACCACAAAAGATCGTCATCCTAGGCAGCAACGCCGTCCTCAGCGACGCGCTGGCCAGAGATCTGCTGTCCTTTGTCCCGTGACGGGCAGTAACTATTGAAGGCGCGTGGTGACGGCCCGGGCTGGCGTCATCGGCCGGCGCCGGAAACGCTTTCATAGAGATCGTTCAGCTGTCGGCAACTGGCTTCAAGGGAACGCTCGGACACGGCAAATTGGCGGGCCGACTGTCGCAGTGCGGCACTTGATTGCGAATCGAGCTGCAAAAACTCGGACAGGGCATTGCCTAGTTGGTGAGTGTTGCCTTCTTCAACGAGCGTGCTTGCCTGGGGTGACACCATTTCCGGAATCCCGCCGTTGGCATAGCCCACAACGGGAACCCCGCAGGCCTGGGCTTCGAGGTTCACCAAACCGGCGGCTTCGGTCCATCCCTTGAACAGCTGGCTTGCTGACATGAAAACCGTTGCCCCTTGGAGCAGCGGCAAGATTTCCTCGCGCGGCTTGGGTCCGAGCACTTCAATGTGGCGGTGCTGTGCAGACTCGTTCCTCAGCTCATCAACCAACGGCCCCCCGCCCACCATGAGAAGCCGGTGCGGCGACGTTGTCTGGGCCTGGACCGACGCCTGGAAAACGTCTCGGGCACCCTTGGCGATGCTGTGGTTGCCGACGAACAATACCGTCGGCTCGTCGCTGCTTCTGAGGCTGTCGGTGGGAACAAAATAGTCCGTGTCGATCCCCTGGTAGTGAATCTCCAGCTTTGAGGCATCTGCCCCTGCCCCCACAGCCAGTCCGGCGAGGTACTTGCTCACAGCCAGGACCTTGCTGCTCTGGGCAAACGCTGAAACGACGCTTCGCCTGTTTGCACGTGCCATGGGTGACGACAGTCCGCTGGTCATGAGGTGCACATCGGCACCGTGCACAGTGGTGAGCAACGGAATGCCGCTCGTCCTGCTCGCGGTTACCGCGGCAGTCGCCCACGTACCAAAATGCTGGTGAATTACCGCCGGCTCGAATTTGGCGATCCGCCTGCCCAGTGAGCGTTCAAAAAACGGCAAAAGGTGGTTCCGTTGCTCGAAGCTCAGGAACTTCTCGAAGGGAATTGCCTGCTCAACCGGAATACTGGTGGCGCCATCTTCAATGTGCGCGTTCAGTGTGAAAAAGCGGAACTCGTGCTCAGCCTTCATGTGCTGTGCGTGGCTGACAGCAAAATACGTAGGGGGGATCCGCAAATTGCCCTTGGTGATTGCCACTTTCAAGGAATTACCAACTTTCATTCGGGCTGCGCGTTCGCGCCAGGCCATCTTGCGGGCGCCCTGGAATCTGGAACCACCCTGCAACCAGCAATTCTATGCGATGCCTGGCTGGGGCCCCGCCTTGGTGCTCGACGCCAATGCAGTAAGCTGGAATCAGGGTTTTTGTGCATGAAGGCACCCGAACCCCGCGTCCGGTCTTGACCACGCAGCCTGCCAACAACTCCATGAAGGACCCCATGAAGCCCCAGATTCTGTGCATTTCTTTTTCAGATATCAATGTGGATTCGAGGGTCCTGCGCCAATTGGCCGTACTGTCCGGGTTTGGGGATGTGACGACGCTCAGCTACGGGGACCAGCCCAAGGATGCCACCCACCATCTGGAAGTGGACTCTGCGCTACCCTCATTGCCGCAGACCATCCCCGGGGTGGCCAAACTTGCCTTGCACCGCTTCAAGTCCGTGATGCTGGATGCCCCCGCAGTGAAGAGCGCCCTGGCCCTGGCCACCGGAAAAAAATACGACCTCATCGTGGCCAATGAAGCACGCGCGCTGCCACTGGCACACGCACTGGCGGCGGAGTCATCCCCGGCAACCCCCGTCTGGGGGGACATGCATGAGTGGGCGCCTGAGGAACGCGCCCATGTGCTGTCCTGGCGGCTGCTGGTCAAGCCGTTCATGACCTACGTCTGCAAGGAATACCTGCCCCGAACCGAAGCCGTCACGGCCGTCAACGGCTCCATCGGCCGCCTGTACGACGCTCGCTTCGGCTGCACGTCCGAGGTGGTGCGGAACGCTGCACCCTTCAAGGACCTGTCCCCGTCACCCATGCAGGACGGGGTGGTCAGAATGGCACACAGCGGCGCCGCCATTCCGGGACGAAACCTGGAAGGAATGATCACGGCAGCCATCGAGCTGGGCGAGGGATACACCTTCGATCTGTATTTGGTCAAGGGGCGCGACGGCGGCAAGTATTGGGAACAGCTCAAGGCCCTGGCTGCAGGCAGTGACCGGGTTACCTTCCATGATGCGGTTGCCCCGACCGAGCTTGCTGCCACGCTGAACCAATACGACGTCGGAATCTTCAGTCTTCCTCCCCAGACCACCAACCACAAACTCATGCTGCCCAACAAGTTCTTCGACTTCGTCCAGGCCCGGTTGGCCATCGTTTTCAGCCCGTCCCCGGAGACCTCGGCGTTGATTGAGGCCCACGATCTGGGGGCCATTGCCGCGGACTACTCCACCGAGGCCCTCGTTGACGCCGTCCGTTCGCTGACTCGGGAAGACATCGCCAAGCACAAGCTCAATGCCCATGCCGCCGCGCAGTTGCTGTCATCTCAGGAAGACGAAGAAGTTGAACAGGCGTTGCTGACACGCGTTCTGGCACACCACGCCAGCTAGCCCCACAGGGCTGCTGGGTGTTACCCGGCCGCTGCATGGGCGGCTCTCACTTGAAGGGTGCCGTTCCCATGCCGCCATGGAGGCGTTCGGTGTTGATTGGTTGAGAACGGCTATAGCGGAGCCGAATCCACTGCGACGCTGGAAACCTGGGCCTTCTTGCCCACCCGACGCAGGGTCCTGATCTCTGAGAAGGCCAGCACACACCAGAGCGCGGCAAAGATGACGGCCATGGAAATCCCGACCCAAAACGGTGGCTTGAGGGCTACCGTGGCTACCACGCCGCCGCCAATGACAAGCACTCCTGCAATGGCCTTGGCGTACAACGCCAGCCATCGCTGCCTGTCCAATTTCCAGCAGGCGCCAATCAGGACTGACGCCGTGAGCAGTGCGGCCACGAGGTAGCCAAGTGCTATCCCCATGACTCCGTAGACAGGGCTGAGCACAAGCCACAGCAGAACGGCGACGATCAAGCCCCCGGCGGAGACCAGCGACACAAACTTGGCGCCGCGAATGCCAATTGAATTCAGCCGGTTGATGGCCGCCACCGGCAGGGTGGTGAACATGACCGCGACGAGCATGACGGGCAACAAATCTGCGGCCCCGGCAAACTTCTCACCATACAGAACCCAGAGAATCACCGGACTGGCAAGCGCCATGGTGCCAAAGACCGGGACCATGACGACCACCATCCCCCGGGCCACCATGTCCGTGTGTCCCCGCATGGTGCTGGCGTCGCCCCGCCCGCCCGCCTCAGCCATGACGGGGAAGAGAACCTGGTTCAGGGTGCGTGCCAGCATGGTGGCTGGCGTTGCAAGGCTCAACGCTGCGGCATAGTAGCCGCCCTCAAGTTCCGTGCCGACCAGGTGGGCACCAAGCATCGACAGCTGCAGCAGTCCAGTACTGGAAAGAGTGCCCAGAACCCCGTAGGCCACGAACCGGTTCATTTGTCCCAGCAAGGTGCCGTCTATGGCTGTTCCGGACTTTCTGGGCCAGCAAACAATCCCATAGGCGCCATAGGACAGCGCCAGCGGGATCAACAGGATTGCGTTCAGGTGGAAGAACAGCACGAGCGTGAGCATGATCAGGGCGGCGGCCGAGCTGGCCACATCCCACACGGCTGCAACGGCTATCTGACCGGCACCGTACTGCACGCCCCGCGTAAACGACCATGCCGCATAGCCCAACAAGAGAACGCCGGCACACAACGCTGTGGCCAGGTCGGAGTGCAACACCGTGAGGCAAATTGCCACAGTTGCGAGCCCGAGCACGACGGCGCTGCCCAGCATCCGCCGACCCAGATAGTTTGCCACCGCCTGCGCCTGGTCCATGCGGCCTTCGCCGCGCATCTGGGCCACATAGCGCGTGGCTGCCTGTCCCGAGGATGTGGGCCACAACAAACTCAGCAGCAATGAGACAGACATGGCCGCATTGACGTTGTTGAGGGCACTGACGCCCACAAAACGGCCGATCAGAACGCTGTAAAGAAAACGGACAAGTCCTTGGGAGGCTGTGCCCATGAGGCCGAATATCCAACGGGTCGCAAGCTTCTTGGAACTTGAAACGCTAACGTCGGTCCTGCGGAACAGTGCTGGCACGGCAGCGGCTCTCAGTCTCTGTCTGCCGGCGACTCAGCCCAGGGACGCTCGGCTTCGTCGAGAGCGATGCGCCGGGACAACAAGGTAAGGGTACCCTCCAAGCCACGGAATCGTTGGTAGGTGGTGGCCATGAAGACCAGGAAGCTCACGATCAGGGCATACAAGACAAGGTCCGTGCCACGGCCGATGCCCATGAGATTTGCCACCCGTGTCAGAAAGGTGGGGAAGAATACAGAGAACGCGGCAACACAGGCGAAAAGCAGCAGCATGATGCGCCGGATCGCCAGATGGCGGGCATTGGAACCTCCGCGCATCAGCGCCAAGGACACCAAAACGACAGCAAGGAGGAGGATTATTTGGACAATGATCTGCACGTGCTCACCTAAGGAAGAGATCCGCGAGGATGTTGACGGAGTTGAGAAGGGACTGCCCCTTTGAGCGGGAGTAGTCCGTGTAGATGATCTCCACGGGATGCTCAACCCATACGGGCTTGATGACGGAGAGTTGGTTGACCAGCTCGGAGGCGTGGGCCATCCTGTTCTGTGTCAGATGGATCTTTCGTGCCAGGTCCGGGCTAAAGACCCGCAGGCCGTTGTGTGCATCGGTCAGGGCCATGCCGGTGGACCACCGGGACTGAACGGCGGCGACTTTCAGAACAAGGCGTTTCGGCTTCGAGACCACTGTGCGGTCGTCGAGGAATCGCGATCCGAGAACCACTTCGGCCTCGCCGGAGTGAATTCTTGCAACCATTTCCTTGGCATCCTCGACGCGGTGCTGACCGTCCGCATCAAAGGTGACGATGGCATCAACCTCTGGGTCTGAGAGAGCGTACTCGAGGCCTGTCTGCAGCGCAGCGCCCTGGCCCAGGTTAACAGGATGCTGGACTACGATCGCGCCAGCGTCGCGGGCGACCTTTTGGGATCCGTCGCTGCTGCCGTCGTCAACGCAAACAACATGGGAAAAATGGGGCAGGAGCCCTTCGATGACTGTACCTACGACAGTAGCCTCGTTGTACATCGGTATTACTATCCAGGTGCGACTCACAAAATTATTATCCCATATCTAGTAGTTGGATCGACAATGCAGGCACACGGCGCGGCTCATTGTCAGCGGATGTTCTCGGCTGTCAAAACGACTTCAGCTGCAGCCGCGCCTACCGCCCGGAGGGAATAGTTTTCCTCGACCCACCGCGAGAGCTCCGTGCGGCGTTGGCGGGTAACAGGATTTTCAATGGCCTCCTTCATGGCCAGGGCCACGTCGGACGCCTCCCAGCCACAAGCAGCGCCCAACTGATTTTCGGCGATGATTTCCCGCAGCGGACCGACGCCGGAGTAGATGGCGGGCGCTCCTGCCGACAATCCGGCGAGCGACTTTGTGGCGAAAGCAAAATCATACCCTTTGCCCGGGCGCACCGAGGCCAGGTTCGCCAGGGAACTGCGCAACCACCGCGATACTTCCTCACCGGAGGCGGGGGCCTTGAAGACAATCTGCCCACCCGCGGCCATTGCCTTTTCCTTCAACTCCGCCACTTCGACGCCTTGCCCGAACATGATCAGCCTCACGTCCGGGTGGGATGCGGCCAGCGAAAGGAATGCGTCAACAAAGACGCCCGCGCCCTGGATTTCGGACATGGTTCCGGCATACACAAAGTATTTGCCTTCCTCATTCTTGTCCGGGCCGGGGAAGCTGAAGGTGTTGGTGTCAACGCCCGTACCCACGTTGTGGATGTTTTCAGCCCTGGCCGTGAGCGCTGCCACTTCGACCTTCACGCCCTCGGACACCGCCAAAATGGAGGTCGCCCGACGCAGGACGAATCGTTCCAGCTTCGTCAGGATGGCAAGAACCGGCCCGCCCACCCCTATGCCCTTGGCGGCAGAGGAAGAGACGTCGGCTGAAAAATACACGTACGGTGTTCTTCTCAGCGCACTGGCAAGGAAAACGACGAAGCCGGTGGTGGGCGGTGGTTCGACGACGACCACGTCGGTCCGCCGGCTGAACAGCAGCCTGAAAAATGCCGGAATGTCAAAACTCAGGTACTGCACATACCCGCGGACATTGCCGCCGTCATCACGCAGCACCGGCCACCGCCGGATCCTGTAGGCCGTGTCTTCGACAACCGTGCCCAGAGGTGGTTTGCTCGAAATGACCTCAACCGTCGCACCGGCCGCGATCAAAGCCTCGGCGAGGGCCTTGAGCCGATACGCCGCGGCACCCACCTCCGGAGCGAAAAGGCGCGAAACAATTATCACGCGGGGGGTACGAGTTGATTTCACGGTGCGGCTATTTTCACATTCGCGCCGCTGCGTGAGGATTCCAGCACAGCCTCTGCGACCAGGAGCGTGTCCTGGCCTTCGGCCATGGTCACGACGTCGTTGCGCAGCCCCAGCACGGCGTCACGGAACGCCTCGTGCTCGGTGCGCAGCGGCTCCGGCTTGGCGATGGCCAAGCGGGTCACATTGCCCTCGGAGACGCCCCGGAACGCGGCCATGGACTCCCATTCGGTGGCAACCGTGCCGTTCTCATAGAACGTCAGGTCCGCTGTCACGGTGTCGGCGACAAAGGCACCCTTTTCGCCGGTGACAATGGTCAGCCGCTCTTTCATGGGGGATAGCCAGTTCACCAGGTGGTTGGTGATGACGCCGTTGGCCAGCTTGCCGGTCGCGGCCACCATGTCCTCATGCGGGCGGCCGCTGCGGGTTGTGGTCTGGGCGAAGATCGACTCGAAGCGGCTCTGGGCAAGCCAGGCGGTCAGGTCGATGTCGTGCGTGCCCAAGTCCTTGACCACGCCGACGTCGGCAATGCGGGCCGGGAAGGGGCCCTGGCGGCGGGTGGCGATCTGGTAGACCTCACCGAGTTCGCCGTCGGCAATGCGCTTGCGCAGCGACTGCAGGGCAGGGTTGAACCGTTCTATGTGCCCGACGGCGCCAACGAGCCCCTTGGCCGCGAAGGCGTCCACGAGGCGCTGACCTGCCGGTGCGCTGGCCGCAATGGGCTTCTCCACCAGGGTGTGGATGCCGGCCTCGGCCAGGGCCAGCCCGACTTCCTCATGCATGCCGGTGGGCACAGCGGCAACAGCCATGTCGATGCCGGCAGCAATGAGTTCCTGGACGCTGCCAAGAACGGGGAGCTCCTTGGCGACGCCGTGGGGGTCACCGTAGGCGTCGGCCACGGCAACGAGGTCCACGCCCTCGACTTCGCGAATGACCCGCGCGTGGTGGCGGCCCATCATGCCCAGGCCAATAAGGCCCACTCGCAAATTAGCCATGCTTAGGCACCAGCCTTCAAGATAGTGTTGACTGCCGCGACAATGCGCTCCAGGTCGTCCTGCGACAGGGAGGGGTGCACCGGCAGGGAAAGGACTTCCTTGGCGGCGATCTCCGTGTTAGGCAGGTCCTCGGTGCGGTTGAAGGAGGGCAGGCGGTGGTTAGGCACCGGGTAGTACACGCCGGAGCCAATGTTGAATTCCGAGCGCAGGCGGGCGTGCAGTTCGTCACGGCCCTCGGGGACGCGGATGGTGTACTGGTGGTAGACGTGCTCCGCGCCTTCGGCAACCTTGGGCGTGCCCACGCCTTCAAGGTTGGCGGTCAGGAACGCGGCGTTGTCCTGGCGCTTCTTGGTCCAGCCCAGCACCTTTGTGAGCTGTACGCGACCAATGGCGGCGTGCAGGTCGGTCATGCGGTTGTTGAAGCCAACCAGTTCGTTCTCATACTGGGTTTCCATGCCCTGGTTGCGCAGCAGGCGCAGGTTGCGCTCCACCGTCGCGTCGGAGGTGGAGACCATGCCGCCCTCGCCGGAGGTCATGTTCTTGGTGGGGTACAGGCTGAACATGCCGAACTTGCCGAACGTACCAACCTTTTTGCCGTTGACAGCCGCGCCATGTGCCTGGGCCGCGTCCTCGTACAGGTCGATGCCGTGCTTCTCGGCCAAAGCCGCAAAAGCCTCGGCGGCGAAGGGGTGGCCGTACAGGTGGACCGGCATGATGCCCTTGGTCTTCTCCGTGATGAGGGACTCCACATGGGCCACATCGAGGGCGTAGTAGTCCAGTTCAATGTCGGCGAAAACCGGGGTGGCCCCTGTGAGTGCGACCGAGTTGCCGGTGGCGGCAAAGGTGAACGACGGGACAATGACCTCGTCGCCGGCGCCAACACCACAAGCCAGCAGGCCCAGGTGCAGGCCGGAGGTGCCTGAATTCACGGCAACGCTGGCGCGGCCGTCAAGGAGGACATCTGAGAACTCCGTCTCAAAACTGGCCACCTCCTTGCCCTGCGCCAACATGCCTGAGGCCATGACGGCGTCGACCGCTGCACGTTCCTCGTCACCGATGATGGGTTTTGCTGCGGGAATGAAGTCCTGGCTCATGCGTTGTCCTCTGCCTCTTTCAGGGAATTTCCATCTTCAACATACTTTGCTCCGGTCTCCGGGCACACCCAGAAACCTCCGTCTTCCTTCAACGGGAAACCTGCCCTGCCAACCCAGCCCAGACGGCGGGCGGGAACGCCCACCATCAGCGCGAAGGCCGGAACATCTTTGACAACCACGGCGCCGGCCGCGATCGTGGCCCACCGGCCGATGGTCACCGGCGCAACACAAACGGCCCGGGCGCCAACGGATGCACCGTCCTCGATGGTCACACCCACGGGCGTCCAGTCGTGCGCGCTCTTCAACGAACCGTCCGGACTGACGGAGCGGGGGTAGGTATCATTCGTCAACACCACTGCAGGGCCAATGAAAACGCCGTTGCCCAACACTGCCGGCTCATACACCAGCGCGTAGTTTTGGATCTTGGTGTTGTCACCGATCTTTACGCCTGTGCCAACATAGGCGCCACGGCCAACAATGCAGTTCTCGCCAAGCACGGCGTCTTCACGCACCTGGGCGAGGTGCCAAATTTTGGTGCCTTCGCCGAGAACAGCCTGTTCTGAAACGTCGGCGCTGGGGGCCACATAACTCATCTTTCGGTGTCCTTCCATTGTGGTTTTTGTCCGAGAATCGATGATCCGGATTCTTGGATTCGCTGTCCGGGTTCAAGAGTATCCTCTTGCACGGTGCGGTCCGGTCTTGGCATTGAGGCCAGGGCCAGCGCCGCAAACGTCAAGATTCCCAACATGGCGGGGAATCCGCGGTAGGTGAAGAACGCGTGGATCTGGGAATGGTTGTTCAAGGCCTCATACCAAAGGACAATGACCAGGGCGGATGCGGCAAGTACGGGCCACGCGGCAACTGTGCGCAATCCGTTCCGGCGCCAGGTAAATGCCAGTGCTACAACGATAATCGCTGCGCAGACAACCAGCACAATCACCGATGTGGGAACATGACCAATCCAATAATTCCAATTGACTGCTGTCGGCGCTCCGAGGGACTTGTCGACGTTCTTGTATTCGCCGACCGTGCGGAAATCCATGGTGGTCTTGATGTTCTTGTACGTGGTTCGGATCCCCACAAACAGTGCTGCAAGCGCCCAGCGGGACGCCCATGTTCCGGCAAACGCAATCAGCCAGATGGCCGCGGTCAAGAGCCCGGCTCCGAGGGTGGCCTTGAGCCTGCGCGTTTTCCGGAAGGTGACCCAGGCGACGATGGCCGTGCTGAACGCCCAGGGTATGGCCGGTGTGGTCAGCAGGTCCGCGTAGCAAAAGAGCGCAGCTGACAGGCCAACACCGAACACGGCATGCTTGAGTGACTTTCCCGCAGACCATGCCGTGATGGCAATGCCAAGGAAAATTATCGAAACGGACATTGCCTGGCTGAACGAGGTCGACGGCGTGGAGAGGAGATTCGAGGCCAGGAACAACGGTGCCACCATGGCTGCGGCTGCCCAGCGGCTGGATTGCCGGCCCAAGGCCCACACGGCCAAGAGGGCGCCAAGGGCCAACATCCCGCCAGCCACCATGCGCATGCCCGGGAGCCCCATCGTTGCGATGACCGGCCTGCTGATGACCGTGTAGCCCGCCCAATACCGGTAGTACTCCCCCACAGTTGCCGGGTCCAGTTCCTTCCCGGACGCAAGTGCCTGTATTTGTTTTTCCCCTACAGCGCAGTTGGAGATTCGTGGCATGACAACAGCCCTGTCAAAGGCGTTTTTCCCCACCGATCCCAGGCCGGTGCCGGCCACGACACATTCGGTGAATGAGTCGCTGGCGCCGCCCATGCGATCCGGCAGGTGGGAGGGCCCATAGTTGCCGTTCTTGACCGCGACTGCCAGGTTGTCCACGATGGCTTTGTCGGGGACAGCCTGGGCTGCAATCAGCAGACCGAAGAAAACGAGCTGGAGGGCCGCTGCAGCCGCAACGAACGTTATCGCGGTCTTCCAGATCTCCCGCCACGGCAGGGCGGCACGCTTGGAGGTGGTGACAATGGTGCTGTCCAATTCGATCAAGCACCCCGGCCGGGTGCTGGAATGGCAAGGTAGGCCGTTCGAATGTTTTCCTGGCGAACCTTGCGCAAACCATCCAGGATGATGCCAATGAGCAGCACCAGAACGGACAGCAAGACGATCGAGGACGCCAGGAATGCCGTCGGAAAGCGCAACACTAGTCCTGTGCCGAGGTAGTCAACAATGACGGGAACGCCCAGCCCCAGGCCCAGCAGGACCAGAAGAGCCGAAATCACGCCGTGGACCAGCAGCGGCCGTTCCAGCTGCAGGAGCTTCCCAATCATTCCCAGGATCCGGAACCCGTCATGGTAGGTCCGCAGCTTGCTTTCCGTTCCCTCGGCCCTGTCCTTGAAGCCAACGGGAACCTCGGTTTGCGGCATCCGGGCATTGATGGCGTGGACTGTCAGTTCCGTCTCGATCTCGAAGGCCCTGGAGGTCGCGGGGAATGACTTGACAAATCGCCGGGAAAACACCCGGTATCCGCTCAGCATGTCCGTTGCCGGGTAGCCGAAAATCTTGCTGACCACCGTGTTAAACGCCTTGTTTCCAAGCTCATGGCCCACCCGATACGCGGTCTCACTTTGCTGGGTCCGCACCCCTGTCACCTGGTCGAAGGGCCCATTCAGCAACATCTCAATCATGGTCGGAGCGGCAGCAGCGTCATAGGTGTCGTCGCCGTCGATGAGCAGGTACACATCGGCGTCAAGGTCGGCCATAGCGCGGCGCACCACATTGCCCTTTCCCTTGAGCGTTTCGTAGCGGACGTGGGCACCGGCGTCGCGCGCGGCAATGTCGGTTGCGTCCGTGCTGGCGTTGTCGTAGACATAGACTTCCAGGTCCGGAACAGCCTCGACAAGGTCGGCCACGACCTTGCCGATTGCAGCTGCCTCATTGTGGCACGGCACAATGGCGACTTTTCGAAGGGTCACTGAGTTTATGCCTTGCCAATGACGCGGTAGGTGACGCCATCCCACTTCTCGGCCGAGCTGACGCGGCGGCCGTCAATGAACGCCTTGACGCCGGGCAGGTCGGCGGGGGCCAGATCACGGTATTCGGCGTGGTCTGCCTGGACAACCGCCGCATCCACGGCCTCGCCCAGGTGGTAGGGCAGGAATCCGAGCTTGGTCAGTTCGGCGTCCGTGTACATCGGGTCGTGGACCAGTGCGGTGCCGCCTCGGCGGTTGATGGCGTCAACGGCGTCGAACACGCCGGAGAACGCGGTTTCCTTCACACCGCCGCGGTAGGCGGCGCCGAGGACGACGACGCGTGCCCCGGTCAGGTCCCCGAAGGCACCTTCGAGGAGGCCGATCGTGTAGTCCGGCATGTCGGCGTTGGCTGCACGGGCGGCACGGACAACTGTGGCTTCCGGATCGTTCCACAGGTACAGACGCGGGTAGACGGGGATGCAGTGCCCACCCACTGCGATGCCGGGCTGGTGGATGTGGCTGAAGGGCTGGGAGTTGGATGCGGCGATGACCTGGTAGATGTCGATCCCGGTCTTGCCGGCGAAGCGGGCGAACTGGTTGGCCAGGCCGATGTTGACGTCACGGTAGGTGGTTTCCGCGAGCTTGGCCAGTTCGGATGCCTCGGCGGAACCCAGGTCCCAAACGCCATTGCCGCGGGCGAGATCCGGACGGTCGTCAAAGTCCAGGACGGACTCGTAGAATTCGATGGCCTTCGCCGCCCCGGCTTCCGACACGCCGCCGACCAGCTTCGGGTACTTGCGCAGGTCTTCAAAGACACGGCCGGTCAACACACGCTCCGGGGAGAACACCAGATGGAAGTCCCTGCCCTCGACCAGTCCAGACCCTGCTTCCAGGGCAGGCTTCCAGCGGGTGCGGGTGGTGCCCACCGGCAGGGTGGTTTCGTAGGCCACCAAGGTGTCGGCTGTGAGATGCTTGGCAAGTTCAGCCGTCGCGGTGTCCATCCAGCCAAAGTCCGGGTTCGCATCCTTGTCAACGAACAGCGGAACAACCAGCACCACGGCGTCGGCGCCAGGAACGGCGTCGGCGTAGTCGGTCGTGGCGCGGAGCTTGCCGGCCGGAACCAACTCGGACAGCATTTCCTGAAGGTGGGCTTCACCCGGGAAGGGCTCGGTTCCCGCATTGACCAGGTCAACGACAGTCTGGTTGACATCCACGCCGACCACATCGTGCCCCTTAGAGGCGAACTGGACAGCCAAGGGCAGGCCGATCTTACCGAGGGCAATGACAGCAATCTTCACTTTTGGGTAGCCTTTTCTTTCGAGCTTGATGACATCCGGATGATTGGACACATGCCGGCGCGTTGTTAGTACAATATCGGGCTTTGCCGGGCTGGAAGTACAGTTGAGAGCTAAACCACGTTCCGCGTCAGCACCCATGCATCAACACAGTCTCCGATTTTACGCCCTCCGGGAGGAGAACGCTCGGAAGGCCCCACCGCCGGCAATGACCGCCTTTTCCTTACCAGCTCCCGGCGTTCCGGGGGGAAGATCACATCCTGCTGTCCTGGATTTCCCGGAAATGGGCGATAAAATAGGTCACTATTCTAGCTTGGAACGAGATTCTTGTATGACTTGGTGGCAGGCACTGCCCGCACTTATTTCCGCAGCGGCCCTGCTGATGGTCCCGGGACTCATGTTGGCCCGTTCGCTGGGTGCACGCGGAATCATGGCTTGGGCCATGGCCCCGGTTGCCTCGTGTGGACTCGTCGGCGCTGCCGCCATCATTGGAGGATTGCTCGGCTTGTCGTGGAGCATCATGGTCTTGGGCGGCGTAACATTGCTGGCCAGCCTGCTGGCGGTGGTGTTGCGCCGGGCTTTCCGTCGCCAGATAAACCCGGTTGCCGTTGGCCGGCGTGGCCACTGGCTGGGCATTGCACCCATGTTGGCGTCGTTGTTGCTGGCGGCACTGCTCATCGGACGGTGGCTTGTTTTCAGCATTGGCCAGCCGAACAGTTTTTCGCAGGCCTATGACAACGTTTTCCATCTGAACGCCATCCGCTACATCGTCCAAACCGGCAATGCCTCGTCACTGACTCTGGGGCAAATGCTCAACCCGGACAAAGCCCTGGCCATCTACCCGTCGGCGTGGCACTCCTTTTGCGCCTTGATAGTCGAAGTGGCAAACGTCAACGTCTTTGTTGCGGAAAACGTCCTGACCATGGCTGTCTGTGCACTCGTTTGGCCCCTGGCCTGCATCATCCTTGTACGCTCACTGGTCGGACCCCACGCTCTGGCCATCATTGCAGCCGGTGTCCTTGCGGCCAGCTTTTGGGCGTTCCCGTTCCAGCTCGTCCAGCGCGGCCCACTGTTCCCGAACGTTTTGTCCTACGCGATCTTGCCGCTCTGCGTGGTGGTCGTGGCCGGACTGTTTGGTTTGTTGCACGAACGGCTCATGGACAAGTTCACCCTGACGGCCATGCTTTTGGTTGGAGCCACCGCGCTGTTTACGGCACAACCAAATGGCTTCACCGCCCTCATGGTGGTCTCGCTGCCCATTCTTGTCGGGAGTTGGTCCCGCATCTTCGTGCGCCTGCTGCGTCAGAAGGCCAGACCCGCCCACATCATAGCAACCCTGGTGGGAGGGTTCGCCGGAGCCACCTTGTTTGCGTCAACGTGGCACGCCCTGGTCATCCCGTTCTACGAGTGGCAGCCAAGCCGGACAGTGGCAGAGGCCGCGATGGACGTCGTTTCGGGCGGCCTGCTGGGCGGTTCACCCACATGGATCGCCTCAGCATTGGCTGCCGCAGGGGTCATCACCGTCCTGGTGCGCCGACGTGGGTACTGGATGGTTGCCTCCTTCACATTGGTGGGAGGGCTGTACATCGCCAGTGCTGCCATCCCCAGCAGCCCCTGGCGGAATATCCTAGTGGGCAGTTGGTATGAGGACACGCCGCGGCTGGCCGCACTCGTACCCATTTTCACCTTGCTCCTGGCCGCCCAGGGTGTCGTTGGGCTGGCTGATGTCACCGCCAAGGCTGTTCAGGCTGTGTCATCGGCATCCAGGCGCGGGAGCGCCTTTGAGTCTTCAACGTTCACGCAAACCACCGTCTCGGCGGTGGCAGGGTGCATTGTGCTTTCGGCCATGGCAGTTTTTCCCGTGTTCGAGCATAGGGAAAACGCTCAAACACAGCTGCTCACACCCCCCTTGTCCCAAGCGTGGGGCAGCGGTGGCGGGACAACCTGGATCACCCCGGATGAATACCAGCTCATGTCCCGGCTGTCGGAAGAAGTTCCTGCCGATGCAGTCATTGCCGTCAATCCGTTCAACGGCGGATCCCTGGCCTATGCGGTATCCGGACGACAGGTTTCTCAGTATCAACTCACCTCCCAGCCGGGCCAGGACCTGTCCTTGATTGCCAGGAACTTGTCCACAGCCGTCCCCGGATCCCTTACCTGCAAGATGGCAGCAGCCGCCAACATCCGGTACATTCTTGACTTCGGCACCAGCTACCTGGGCCAGTACGATGCGGCCCACAGGTACCCGGGCTTTGTCAATGTGGGCCACTCACCGCGCGTTGAACTCGTCGACAGCCAGGGCTCGGCAAAACTGTACAAAATCAACGGCTGCTAGTCCCTATTGCCGGGTTACCCGCTGAGGCCTTGATTCTGAACCAGCAGCATGGCGCCTGCCGACAGCGTCAACACGCAGCTGTCCCCCGGCCTGTTGGAGCCCGCCCTCAAGGAAACCTCTGAACGGGCGGCCTTACCGCAGACAAAAATCTCAATGGTTCGTTTCCCTCACCCGCCAGAGAGCACGTTTGCGATCATTGGGGCCATCAAGGCCGAAAACTCGCCGTTGAGATGATCGGCATCAAAGTAGACGGGCATGTTCCCCACCACCGCGTAGCACAGCCGCGCATCACAGAAGTGGTCTGTGAGGTCGACCAGTTTCACGTGCTCAGAGTCCAGTGCCTTAGCCGCAGCCACGAGCGGGTCGGCGGGTTGGGCCCGTTTCCGGTCCACAGCGCAGCGCAACGGATCTTGGGGGTTGAGCGCAACACAATTGCTGTCCCGGACAGTGCCGTTCAACGGCGGATCGGCCAACACCACCACCGTGCTGCCAGCGGCGGCCCAGCGCGTCCAGAACTTTGGCAAACCCTCAATGTATTGTTCTTCCTGGCTCTTCTGTGAACCATCGTCAAGTTGTTGGGCTCTGGCGAAAATGGAGTAGAAAACCTTGCTGGGCCGCTCTTCCTCAATCATCGTCGCAATGGAATGGGCACCTGTCATGCAGGCGCTGCTCACTTTGGGATTCGTGTTCCCCCTATAGCCCTTGAACTTCACATCGGCAACCGGGCAACCGCCCAGCAGCGCATAACTTAGTTTCCACTTGTTGGCCTTGGCCAGCTCGAGAACAGCCAATTTCCACTGCTCTGCGTGTGAATCTCCCGTCAGCCAGACTGACTCGGCGTCGTTGTCGCCTCCGGAGAAATCACACACGGCAACAACGTCCACGCCCGTTCGCCTTTTTTGGGGGTCGACAGCGCATTCCGGCGCTGAAGCAAAGTATTTGTTGGCGTCGCCCATTACGGTGACCGGTGCCGGCCCGAACGGATCTGTGCACTGGGTTGACCGGGGCAGCGCTGCCGGTCCGGCACAGGGCTTTTCAAGCAACTGCGCCGAAACGATTGCAGCGTGCTCTTGCCGGTTGGCTGCCCCCAGCACAAGACGGCCGGAAATCAGCGCCAAAACAACTATGCCGGCCCCCATGGCTACGAACGTGGTGCGAGGCCTATGGCCCAATATTCGCCATGACCTGCCTTTGTCTTCCACAAATATTTTGGTTGCCCAGGCCAGTGGAAGACACAACAACACGATGGCCAGTTTGTGCCAAGAGTTCAAGGGACCCGCAAGCAGGAATGGTGCGACAACTATCATCGGCCAGTGCCACAGGTAGATGGAGTAGGAAATGTCGCCAACAAGCTGAACCGGTTTCCAGCCAATGAGGGTGTTGAGGGGAGCCTTCGCATGATTCATGCCGCCCACAATCACGGCCACTGTCCCCAAGACGGGCAAGAGTGCGCTCCATCCCGGAAACTGGGTTGCGGGGCTAAAAGTGAACGCGGCAAAAACGATCGCCAACCACCCGGCAGCTGACAAGGCAGTGGCGGCGGTTCGAGAGAGAATTACCCTTGAAGCAAAGAGCCCCACGAGTCCGCCAAGGGCAAACTCCCACACCCTCACCGGCGTGGCAAAGTAGGCCGGGCTTGGGTTTGTTGCTGTGAAATAGATGGAAAAAACAAGACTCGCCAGCGCCATTGCGGCGACTCCCACTGCCAGCACCGCCAATGGTTTGCCGATTTTCCTGCCCAGCAGGTAGAGCCCGTAAAGGGCCAAGGGCCAGAAGAAGTAAAACTGTTCCTCGACAGACAAGGACCAGTAGTGCTGGGCAACGGTGGCCTGATTGTTCAACGCTGAGTAGTCAACGGACTGCGCCGCCAGCGACCAATTTTCCACGTAGAGCACGCTCATGACGGTTTCTCTGGCAGTGTTTTCCCATTGGGAGTAGGGAACCCAAAACACTACTGCCAGCGAACTCACGGCCAAAATGATGAAGGCAGCCGGCAACAGCCGCTTGATGCGGCGGGCATAGAACTTGCCCAGATTGATCTTGGTTGTGGCGGAAACTTCCTTGACCAGATGCGTGGTGATGAGGAATCCGGAAATCACAAAGAACACGTCGACGCCCACAAAACCGCCAGTCATGCGGTTGGGCCACAGGTGGTTCAACACCACTAGTCCCACAGCCAGTGCCCTGAGGGCTTGGATATCGGCACGGAAAGCCGCACGAGCGGGTTTTCCAGGGACTGTTGTCTGCGGTGCCAAGGGAATTTGTTCAGCACGCTGGTCAGTAACCGACATTGCATCAGTCCGATCGTTGAGAAATCACATTCCAGGTCGTTGCCGGAGGTGGAATAGAGGAGCCTTACTCGCCGCGCATCTTGGCTACGGCTGATTTGATGGGTCCGTCGAACATGATTTCACCATGGTCAAGCAGAACTCCGCGACTGCAGATCCTGGACACCAGGTCCAAATCGTGGCTCACAACCACAAGGGTTTTCCCCTCTGCCGCCAACTCTTGAATCTTGGCAATGCACTTCTTTTGGAAGGGCTCATCTCCCACAGCCAGAATCTCATCGACTAGGAACACTTCGGGATCAGTATGCACAGCCACTGAGAACGCCAGCCGCAGGTACATGCCCGAGGAGTAGAACTTCACCTCCGTGTCAATGAACTTTCCAATTTCAGCGAAATCAACAATGGATTGGAATCTCTCATTGATCTGCTCCTCGGTCATGCCCAAGATGGCACCATTGAGGTATACGTTGTCCCTGCCGGAGAGGTCGTGGTGGAAGCCTGCGCCGACCTCAATCAATCCTGCCACGCGTCCCCGGGTGCGAACCGTGCCGGAGTCTGGAATCATGACGCCGGAAATATGCTTGAGCAACGTTGATTTACCGGATCCGTTGAATCCCAGCAAGGCCACCGTTTCCCCCTGCTGAACCTGCAAGTCCACGCCCTTGAGTGCATGAAACTTTTCGGACAAATCACCTTTGCGGCCCCTGACAAGCCAAACGAACGCTTCCTTGATGGACCGTGAGTGGCGCAGGACAAATTGCTTGTTGATACCTTGTACTTCGATTGCCGTATTCATCTTAAAGCTCCTGCGCGAATCGGCCTTCAAGCCTGCGGAAAGTCAGTTGTCCCCACAACAGGACCAGGGCTGAAATGACCAGTGCAATGGGAACCCACAGGGACAGCAGGTTTGGCGGGATGCCGGCACTTTCATCGGTTGTGGGCAGCCAGAAAGCGTAATGGAAAGTCTCCACGGCAACGGTGATGGGATTGAGCTGGTAAATAATGAACCATGTCTCACCCAACTTGTCGGCCACCATCGTCCAGGAGTACATAACCGGGGAAGCCCATGTGGCCACCATCAAGAGCATGTCCACAAAGTTTTCCGAGTCCCGGAAATAAACGTTGGCGGCGCCAAACAACAGCCCCAAGCCTGTGGCAAGGAGTGCAACAATAATGAACCCAACCACTGCCGCGGCCAGTTGCAACAATGACGGGTGCCAACCCCCAAAAACGCAGGCAACGACGAGGATGACCAGTTGCGGAAAGAAGTGCACGGCAGAGACCCACACCGACGCCACCGGAAAGAGCTGGCGGGGCAGGTAAATCTTCTTAATCAGCCCACCGTTGCCCACTATCGATCGCGAGGCGTTGCCTAGTGCTTCCGTGAAGAAGTTGATCAGAACGATGCCCGAGAACAGATAGATGGCGTAATTGGGCAACCCGGATTTGTTGGTTGGACTTTGCTCCAACCCCAAGAAAACACCGAGGGCAATGTAAAAGACTATGAACTGGACGCCGGGCTTGACATACGACCACAGCAAGCCCAAAACAGAACCGCGGTAGCGGACTTTCAGTTCCTTGCGGACCAAAAGCTTGAGCAGGAACCGGGCCCGCACCACGTCTGCCAGTCCGCCACTAACTCCCGGGCGGACCAGCCCACTGTTCGTTTGCGTCATGTGTTACTGGTTCTCACTTTTTTCACTGTGTGCTGCGAAAGTTTTTTCCCACGCAGCAATCGAAGTAATTTCGCCCAAGGCATCCTTGTACTGCGTGCTGAGTTTCTGCCAGTCCTTCAAAAGCGCAGCATGCAGCTTGGCACTTTCAGACATCATTCTGCGCAACTGCTTGGGATCCCGTTTGTACCAGGATGCGCCAGTTCCCTCCGCGTTGGATACCACAGCGGAGTCGTACTGCGACATGCGCCACCAACGGTTGTCCTGGTGGGCAACGTTGGCCTGAGGTCTGTCCCGGCTGGAATCCGCTACCGGGGCGGACAGCTGGCGTACCACAGTCTTTGCTGCCCACGGCAGCAACCCAACATAGGACGGGGGCCTCACACCATGTCCGCGCTTGGGCGGCTTGTCCATCTTCGGTACAGGGAACGAATCGGGATCCGAGGAGAACTGTGAGTCTGAGTACCCATTCATCATGGAGCGAATCTGGGGCAATTTGCCGGGCAACAAGCTGTGGAGCTGATCCGGGCCGGCCAGCAAGTCGCGCAGAGCCATAATGCGGCCTTGAGCCGTGGCGTACTGCATCGACACCAGGTGTTTTACGTCGTAGGAGTACGACTGGCGCACTACCTTGCCGCCAAACTCGTAGGGGCTGTGGATCAGCGCGGCAATAAAGCGGTTCCGTGCATGGAAGTATGCCTGCCAGCCAACCAGGTCGTCCTTGTCGATCCAGGAGACGTGCCATACTGCGGCGCCTGGCATGGACACCGTGGGGTAGCCTGCAGCCTTCGCGCGAAGGCCATACTCGGCGTCGTCCCATTTAATGAAAACCGGAAGCGACAGACCGATGTCACGGATGATCTTGGTGGGGATCATGCACATCCACCAACCGTTGTAGTCAACATCGGTGCGGCGGTGCAGCCACCCTGTTTGGCGCAGGTTCGAGCTGAGGAAGTCGTGGCCCAAGGTCATCTCGTCGCTGGGCAGGTCCGGCTGGAAGGTGTAGGGGTTAACAATCTCGCCAAAGGTGTGCAGAACTGTTCGGTTGTACAGGTCGAACATGTGCCCGCCCACGATGGTGGGGGTCTTGCACAAGTCAGCGAAAGTCAGCAGTCGGATGATGCTCTCAGGTTCCACCACCACGTCATCGTCCATGAGGAGCGCGTAGTCGCTGCCGTTCTCCACTGCCTCATACATGCCACGAGCGAATCCGCCGGAACCACCCAGGTTGTCCTGGTTGATGATGCGCAGCTTGCCGGCCAGCGCTTGGGCAACCTCGTCGAACCCCTGGGCATCCGCCACCTTCTCGGTGCCCTGATCCACCAGGATCAGTTCCTTGACGTGCGCCAGTGCCTGCGGGTTCTCCGCGAGCAGGCGCAGGTTGTTGATGCAGAAATCAGTCTTGTTCAGCGTTGTGATTTCAAGTGTGATGGCACCAGGCGTCTTGGCTTCGCCTTCAGACTGCCACTCAGCGGACTTCATCACGACGGGTGATGAACCCGCCACAAGATCGAACCAGTACCAGCCGCCGTCGCCAAATGGCTTCAGAGTCAGGTCGAAGTTGCTGACAGAATCGCCGTCAACCCGCACCGAATCGACGCGCTGCAGGGCGCCGCGGGCGTTCGACTTGTACACAATAACTGAACCCGAACCGGACGTTTTCACAGACAGTCTGACGCTGTCAACAGTTGTCCACCGACGCCAGTAGCTGGCCGGGAACGCGTTGAAGTACGTACCGAAAGAGACACGCTCTCCAGGTCGCACGGACGTGGAGTACCGGGACAGGAAGTCCTCAACGTGGACTTCCTTTGTTGGCCCGCTGACACGCTGTGCCGGCTGGTCGGTGCGGCCTCCGCCAATCGTTGGCAGCTGCACACCGGTGGCACTGCCCGTGTCCATGTACAGCGGCGCCGTGTCCATCTGGCTCTGCTTGGGCAAGATGACTCTCTGTAGCGTGCGCCACCCCAGTGTCTCAGGTGCCGTCGTCGTCGTTTCCATCTTTTCCGCTACGCTCACGCGTCAACTCCTCCGCTTTGCAGCTTCGCTCCGCCGGTGAAGTGCGGTTTGATCTTGTTGTCATACATGTTCAGGGCAGAGCCGATGGCCATGTGCATGTCCAAGTACTTGTAGGTGCCCAACCGGCCACCGAAGAGTACGTCGTTCTCGCCACGAGCCAGGTCGCGGTAGGCCAGCAGCTTGCTGCGGTCATCGCTAGTGTTGACGGGGTAGTACGGCTCGTCGCCCTTTTCAGCGAAGCGCGAGAACTCGCGCATGATCACTGTGGCGTCCTTGGTGTACTCACGTTCCGGGTGGAAGTGGCGGAACTCGTGGATGCGCGTGAACTTCTGCGCCTCATCCGGGTAGTTCATGACGGCGCAGCCCTGGTAGTCCTCGACCGGCAGCACTTCCTGCTCCAGATCGATGGTGCGCCAGGACAGGTCACCCTCGGCGTAATCGAAGTAGCGGTCCACGGCGCCGGTGTAAATGACCGGGACCTGGCCGATGACAGCCTTGCGGGAGTATTCGCCGTCGTCAAAGAAGTCAGTGTTCAAGACAACTTCAATGTTCGGGTGGTCCGCCATCCGCTCAATCCAGGCGGTGTAGCCGTCAACCGGCAGACCCTCGTGGGTGTCGTTGAAGTAACGGTTGTCGTAGTTGTAGCGGACAGGCAGCCGGGAGATGATCTCGGCCGGCAGGTCCTTGGGATCTGTCTGCCACTGCTTGCCCGTGTAGTGCTTGATGAACGCCTCGTACAGGGGACGGCCGATGAGCTGGATGCCCTTGTCGTTCAGGTTGGACGGATCGGTACCGGCCAGTTCGCCAGCCTGCTCCTGGATCAGCGCACGCGCCTCACCCGGGCCCATGGCTGAGCGGAAGAATTGGTTGATGGTGCCCAAGTTGATGGGCATCTGGTACACCTCACCCTTGTGGGCTGTGTACACCTTGTGCTGGTAGTTGGTGAACTGCGTGAAGCGGTTCACGTACTCCCACACGCGCTCGTTGGAGGTGTGGAAAAGGTGCGCTCCGTAGCGGTGAACCTCAATGCCCGTCTGCGCCTCATTCTCGCTGTAAGCATTTCCGCCAATATGGTGGCGGCGATCAATGACGGCTACCTTCAGCCCCAACTCGGTGGCGGCACGTTCTGCAATGGTTAGGCCAAAGAAACCCGAACCGACGACGACTAGGTCAGCGTTCACAAACTCTCCTGTGTAGCTTGGTAGCGATATATGGGCACAGCAGTGCCTAGGACTATCCCCCTAGGTTACCTGACCGATCTGGACCGCGACCTCCTACGTGGTGCGCCTCACAAGCTCCCCTGCACTGGGTCGCCACCTTTTATTCCCCCACAGCCCAGCCTGGCTTGGTATTTAGCCACAATGTTCGACGTCGCGGGCCAGCACCGCCGGCGCCTCACCTAGGCTCGGAATCAGTGGGCAGACCGGGCGTGTTGGCTGAGGAGGTGCCATGGTGCTGGAGGTCACACTGGTGGCGGGCATGGGCACAGTTGGTGTTGATGGCGGCGGCGGTGCGGCACCGATTGGTGTCACGGAGCTCAGTGTTAGCTGGCCACCGGGCACCCCTGATGAGTCCTGTTCCGGCCAGTGCCTGGCGCAGGCCCTGGCCCGCCGCTGGGTCGGCTACTCCTTTAGCGTAAGCGGCCGCCCCCTCAGCACATTGCAGGCGGGCCAGCCGCCGTTGGTCAATGGCGCGGTGGTGGTGGCCTGGCCACTTCGCGGCGGTCAACTGCCGGACGCCCCGGCCGGAACGGCTGTTGCTGCGCGTGCGACGAGACCGGGCGGGACGTTTCCGGGAGCAATGCCCGTCCCCGGATTCGAGGGCATAGCCGCCGTCTTGACCGTGTGTTCCGGACCGGACGCCGGAGCCGTCTTTGCCTTGCGTCGGGGCACCTTCAGCGTGGGGCGCGGGCAGTGCCGCATCGCCGTGGCCGACCCCGCCCTGTCCCGGCAGCACGGGACGCTCGTTGTGGGAACTCACAGCATTACGCTTTCGGCCACGCGTCACTCAGCCGGATTCACCCTCCGCCGCACCGGTGCCAGCCCCACCGTGAGCGCTGCCCCTGTCAAGGGAACAGTTGCCATTGACGTGGGAGACTCCGTCGGCTGCGGGAACAGCACCTTCGAGCTTCATTTTCTAGATCATTCTCGAGGCGGCCGCGTTGACCCGGGGTCTGCTGGATCCACCGGCGGTACTGGGCCACAAGACTCCGCCGAGCCGTTTGCCCCGTCCCGTTCCGGGCCGCCGCTGCTGAGCGCAGCCACGTTGGAGCCCCTCGTGGTGCAGGGCACCGCCGGCTCACTGCGGAATCAGACGGCCATGATGGTTGGTGGCTGTCTGCCGTTGGTCTTGGGCGTGGTGCTGGCTGTGGTCACGGGCTCGTGGATGTTTCTAGCCTTCGCAGCCATGGGTGCCCTGGCGGTTCTTTTCCCACTGCTCGGTGGTGGCAAACGCCGTCAGGCATTCCTGGCAGCAGTGGACGAAGCCGCGCAGCATGACGCCGAACGGATCTCGCACGCCTTCCCCGATGCTGGCACGTTGCTGCTCGCCGCCCACACAGGTGCCATCTCACCCCGTGCCAGCCCACCCGACGCCGGCTCACCCGATGCCGGGCTGGCCTTGCGCATGGGCACTGCCGCGCGGGCCGCCCACCTGGTGTTGGCTCCCACCGACCCAACATTTTCTGCTCCCCTGCTTTCTCAAGCGCCCGTGTGTGTGCGCTGGGGCCCGGGGGCGCTCACGGTGCAGGGTCCAGCCAACGCCTTGAGGTCATTGTTGAACTTTGTCCTGATGCAACTGGACGCCGCAGCTGTCCCTGTTGTGTTGCTGGGCGACCCTGAGCAGCTGCCCCTGGCCGCGAGGTTTCTGCCGCACACCGTGCTGGTCGGGACGGTGCCAGCGGCGCAGCATGCCCTGAATCGCCTGAGCGGGACTGTCGTGCACGGCGGGCCAGGGCCAGCGGGAGTTCTTGTGGTGTTAGCTGAACGGGCTGTCCGCCTGCCGTCGCCGCTGCCCGGTCTGCGGGTTTTGAACTTTGTGGCGTCGGGCAATGGCGGCTTATCGCACGCGGCAACCGGCAGCAACATCGCTGACGAGGGCCACGATGACGTCCTTCCAGCGGAACCCGGCCGCCTGGCGAACACCGGGACGGGTCTCGTAACACTGGTGGCCGTGGGCAATGGGGTCGTGGGGACTTTCGCCGAAGAACACTTCGTGCCTGACGGTGTCCAGCCGCGAGCCTTTGACGCCTACGCACGTGCTCGAGCCAACACGGCTGCTGGACTCGGCCCCTCGCCGCGAACGTCCCTGGCGGCCAGCTCTTTGCCCCGCCACTGCAGTGTCAACGCCCTCCTGGATGCGTGGCGTTTCGCTGCTGGCGGTCCGTTGCGTCCCATTCCCCTGGGGCAGTCCGGAACCGGCCCAACGATGTTTGATTTTGTCCGGGATGGGCCGCACCTGCTGGTGGCGGGCACCACCGGTTCGGGCAAGTCCGAGTTCCTGCGTGTTTTGACAGGGAGTCTTGCGGCAGCCCACTCCCCTGAAGATCTGCAGTTCATCTTCATCGATTTCAAGGGCGGCGCGGGGTTGGGCGCCTTGGCCAAGCTTCCGCACACCAGCGCCCTCATCACCGACTTGGGCGCGCAGGGGATGGAACGCATGCTTGCGTCCCTACGCGCTGAGCTCCGCCACCGTGAGGCTGCGCTGGCCCATGCAGAGGCTTCCGACAGTGACCAATACCGCGCCATGGCTCGTGCGCGCCCAGCCCAGCGTGCCACTGGGCCGGCTGGCACTGGGGTGGCTGGCACTGAGGTGGCTGTTGTTGCGCCTCCTCATGCTGAAAGGTCCGCCCCCAACAGCCATTCCATGGCCCATCTTGTGGTGATCATTGACGAGTTCCGCGTTCTGGTGGATCAGCATCCGCTGGCCTTGGCTGAGTTGATGCGTATTGCCGCCGTGGGCCGATCCTTGGGTATCCATTTGGTCATGGCCACCCAGAGACCACAGGGTGCGTTGAACGCGGACATCAGGGCCAACGTCACCAGTTCCATTTGTTTGCGTGTGCAATCTGCTGTTGACTCCGCTGATGTCATTGGCACCGGTGCCGCCGCCACGATTAGCGTTTCAACGCCCGGGCGGGGCTTTATCAGCCGGGCCGGGGAGCCTGCCGAGGAATTTCAAAGCGCCACGTTGCGATCCCCCGAACTACTCGGTGCACAAGTTCCGCTGGTGGACGTTTTCACCGAGCGACTCAGGACCGGCACCGCCGTCGAATCCATTGTTTCCTCGCCCGCTAGTGACCCTGATGCCGTGGCGCAACTACTGCGAGAAGCATGGCAGGCGGGCCGGGCCGCAGATGCAGCCCTGTGTGAGGCGCCGGCTGTGGTGGCCCCGGAATTGCCCGGCGCCCTGACGCTTGCCGGAACACCTGAGGGCGACCACGGTGACGCCACTTCTGACGCTGTTTCTGGCGCTATCCTGCTGGGGAGGGTGGACGTTCCGCAACGCCAGCGGCTGGAAGACTTGTTGTGGCACCCTGAGTACCATTCGCATTTGGCCTGTTTTGGCACTCCTTCCGAAACCTCCCGGGCTATTTCCCTGGCAGCGGGTCAGCTCCTGGCTGCCAACTCCCGGCAACTGTCCGGCGCCGCTACCGGGGGGCGGTTACTTTATCTCCTCGACGGCGACGGATCCCTGGCCGCCTACGCCCATAGCCCATGGGTGGGCAGTTGTGTCACCACAGTCCAGCTGCGGACCGCTGCCCGCCTGGTGCAGCGACTCCTGGAGGTGGCCACGACCAGCACCCAAACCTTGGTTCTGTGCATTTCCGATTGGGGACGCTGGGTGACGGCGTTGCGGGCCAGTCCGTGGCAGTGGGCCGAGGAAACCATCGCAGAATTGATCCGCTTTAACAATGGCGATCTTGTGGTGGCGGTGGGCGGCGGTCGCGAACTCCTCACCTCACCCATCCTGGCTGCCATCCCCAACAGGGTCTTTCTGAGTTTCGGCGCCAGCACCGAATCCACCATGCTGTGGCCGCGGCTGCCACGTTTCGCTGCCATGGCCGGACGCGCGGCGATTGCCGGGCCCATCAATGCCTCCGCCGCACAGGCGGACCCCGAGACCATGCACATAGCCCAACTTGGCACGCATGCCCCTGGCCGGGTGCCGGGGCAGGCACTGAGTGAACGTCGTGCCGGAAGCCACGCAGCACGAACCCTGGCGGTGGCAGAACTGCCACGTACCCTCACCATGGCAGAACTCCAAGCAGCGTGCCCTGGGCGCCACGGCTCAGCCAGTCACGGCGCGCCGGCGCCAGGGCAATTGGTGGTGGGCCTGGGCGGGGACGGCCACGAACTGGTTTCCTTGCACTTTGGCGCGGGGGCACTGATTCCTGTCGTGGGTGGGAGCCGAACAGGCAAGACAGCATTTTTGAACGCGCTGTGGCACCTCAACGGCGCAAGGATCCTGCCATCAAGGCCGCAGGAAGACCCTGCCGGGATCTTTTTGGTGGACGACGCGGCCGGGTTGGAGCCGCTCCAGCAGGGTCAGATCAGCACCTTGCTCGCGGCCGGCACATCAATTGTGGCTGCTCTCTCCTACCCCAACCCGGGACTCTCCAGGCTTCCGCTGGAATGGGGACTCCGTTCGGTGCAACAAGGCATCGTGCTGATGCCGCAACGTCCCTCCGATGCCGAGCTATTCGGGGTCAGATTGGATACCACCGGGGCGGAACCGCTGGGCCGTGGAGTCCTGATCGATGGCGGGTTGTGCCATTGGTTTCAATTCCCCTTTCTGCAACCTCCGCCGCAAGAGTCCATCAGGTGAGGCGCCGACACCGACAAAAGGAATAAGGCTCAAGGGGGATTTACAACACGTTGTGCTGCGCGCCGGTGCGCAGTGAGAATGCCACCACTTTCGGGGTGAACAGGAAATAAGCCGCCGCCACTGGAGGCAATAACATCGCCAAACCCGGCACAATATTTCCCTCGAGCAACGTCGACACGGCTATAGCCACCATCAACAACTGCCACACAAAGGCTGCGGAGCGCGTCCACCTAAAACCTCTGTACACGTTCACCGCCACAAGGGCCAAGCCCGCGGACAACGCCAAAAGCAGGACAATCAAGAACACGCCGCTGGCCATGGACTGTGTTGGCTGCGTCATGGCCAAAACGATGGACCAGACACCGAGAACGCCCAGCGCCAAGGATTCGATTGCCACCACAGCGGCGACAACAAGTACGCCGGCCGGGCGGGAACCGGCACCGTCTTGGAGCCGCGTGACAGGGGTTTGCGGGGACTCGGGGCGGGGCATGTCAGCGGGAGTTTGAGGATCGTTTTGCACAAGAGCACCCTATCGGAGTTTGCCGAGTGCCAGCCTCGTATCCCTGATTCGTTGTGATGTATCGCTCACGGCTATGAGCTAATAAATCATTCCTTACCCCTTGTTTACGTAGAGTTAACATGACAGGCTTAAGTCAATGACCTAGAGGGCCCACAGAGGGCCCTTTCTTATGTGGCCCAACGTGAATTTTTTCACAAAATGCCTCCCGTTCTAAAAGGAGTGAGTGATCAGCATGGACTGGCGTAGTCGCGCAGCCTGCCTCGACAAGGACCCGGAATTGTTTTTCCCGGTGGGAAACACGGGCCCTGCATTGTTGCAAATCGAGGAAGCAAAGAGCGTATGTCGTCGCTGTCCAGTGGTCGACACGTGCTTGAAGTGGGCCATTGAATCGGGACAGGATGCAGGTGTTTGGGGTGGCTTGAGCGAGGACGAACGCCGCGCCATGAAGCGCCGCGCAGCCCGCGCCCGTCGCGCCAGCTAGCCCTCTTTTCCAAACTGACCCGCAGTAAACGCCGAAAAATCACGTTTTCAACGTGATTTTCGGCGTTTACTGCGGGTCAGTTGTTTAATGGCGGCTGATGAGGGCCATTTGCAATGTCACTACCGTGCCGCCGCCCGCTCGCGGCGTCCATTCGATGGTGCCACCCAATTCACTGGTCACCAGGGTCCGCACAATCTGCAGCCCCAGGCCCTCGGCGATGTGCCCCGGCGGCAACCCCACGCCGTCGTCAGCTATGCCCACTGTCAGCGCGTCGTCGCCGGAATCATTCTTGTAACGGTGGGCCGTCAGCCACACAGTTCCTTCACGGTCCTGCAGGCCATGCTCCACGGCGTTGGTGACCAGTTCATTGATGACCAGGGCCAGCGGGGTGGCAAAGTCGCTGGGCAGCTCACCGAAGGCGCCTTCGCGCTCGGTGCGGACCCTTTGCGACGGCGAGGCCACCTCGGCGGACAGCCTGAACTGCCTGTCGATCAGCTCGTCAAAATCGACATTCTGGGCCAGCCCCTGGGACAAGGTCTCATGCACCAGGGCGATGGTTGCCACGCGACGCATGGCCTGCTCCAGCCCCTGTTTGCCTTCCTCGCTGTGCATGCGCCGGGACTGCATGCGCAACAGCGCCGCCACGGTCTGCAGATTGTTCTTCACCCGGTGGTGAATCTCGCGAATAGTGGCGTCCTTGGTCACCAGCTCTTGTTCCCGGCGTCGAAGTTCAGAAACGTCGCGGCAAAGCACCAAAGCCCCAAAACGCTCCGTCCCGTCCCGCAGCGGAATAGCGCGCAGGGACAAACTCACCCCGCGGGATTCAATCTCCGTCCGCCAGGGCATGCGCCCCGTGACAACCAGTGGCAGTGACTCATCGACCATCCGCCGGTCCTTGAGCAGCCCCGTGGTGACCTCGGCCAGGGAACGTCCTTCCAACGAATCACCGTCGCCAAGCCTGCGGAAAGCAGAAACACCGTTGGGGCTGGCGTACTGAACTATGCCATCGACGTCAAGGCGCAGCAGCCCGTCTCCCACACGTGGGGCGCCACGGCGTGACCCCGTGGGGGAGGCGAAGTCGGGCCACAGACCCAAGGTCCCCATCTTCAACAGGTCATAGGCGCACTGGCGGTAGGTCAGCTCCAGCCGCGAGGGCATCCGGGAACTGGAGAGGTCCATGTGGGTGGTGATGACGGCAAGTGTCCGCCCGTTGCGCACCATGGGGATGGCTTCAACCCGCATGGCCGTGTCTGAGTTCCAAATCTTGGTTTCATGGGAGCGCTCAATGTTTTGGCTCCGCCACGCCGCCCGCACCAGCGGGTCAAGCTCGGGCTGAATCCGATCGCCCACAAAGTCGGCATGAAACATGGTGTGGGATGTGGACGGGCGCACGTGGGCAAGGGCCGCATACTCTTGTTCCTCTGTGGGGAACCACAGGACAAGGTCGGCAAAGGACAGGTCAGCAATCATTTGCCAGTCGCCCACCAAAAGGTGCAACCATTCTGCGTCGCCCGGGCCCAGTTTCGAACTTTCCCTAATCATGTCGGCAAAGATGGCCATGGGGGGCTCCTTAAAGATGGGTGGCTGTGTGCCCCTCCCCCCCCGCTGGAACAACCCCCCCCACTTGCCCCCAACCGCCCCCTCCCCCCCCCACACCAACCCACCAAACCCC
>NZ_JBTNDH010000017.1:0-89494 GCF_054511095.1 Arthrobacter sp. TMN-49
CTTGGCCACGGGAGTGCTCACGTCCCTGGGTGGGTGCGTTGAGGGGGTAGGTTTCGATCCCGACACTGTGGATCAGCTTTCGGGTGCGGTCCTGATAGATGTCATTGCTGTCCTGGAGGAAGCCAAGAATGCCATGGCTGCCGCCCAAGCCCACGCGCAGACGCTGTTTGTTGCCCAGCAGCGCCTTGACCAGGCTCGTGCAGGAGTTCCCAAGGACAAACTGGGCCGCGGTATTGCCCATCAGCTGGCCCTGGCCCGCCATGAATCTCCCCACCGTGGCCGCCAGCTAGGTGAGTTCTCTGAAGTGTTGGTGCGCGAAATGCCGTACACCATGAGGGCCTTCGCCCAGGGGCGGATCAGCGAGTACAAGGCCGGAATCATTGCCAGGGAAACAGTTTTCCTTTCCCTAGCGGACAGAGCCCACGTGGATCAGTCCATCTGCGCGGACCCGGACACTGTCGGGCTCCTGGGTAATAGGGAACTGGGCGCCGCAGCAAAAAAGGCCGCCTACACCCTGGATCCTGAAGCCTTTGTCAAGCGCCATGAGAAGGCTGTGGGGGACAGGTACGTCTCGCTCCGGCCGGCCGCCGACGGCATGACCTACCTGAGCGCACTGATACCGCTGAAACAAGGGGTGCGTATTCTGGCCACCCTGACCAGGGTTTCCGACAGCCTCAAAGCATCCGGTGATGAACGGGGCAAGGGACAAATCATGGCTGATGCGCTCATGCACCGCCTGCTCCAGCATGCCCCGTGCGATGACGGTGCCGGTACGCTCGGTGACCACCGGGGCGTGCCGGTAGGAGACAAAGCAGTCACCCAGGCACGTTTACAGGCCGCAGATCCACGGGGCAGCACACCCAACCAGTCGTTGTGCACCACGGTCGATGAGGCCAACATATCCCTGGAACTGGTCATGACCGACAGATCACTTTTTGGCAGTGCCAACGAACCAGCCGTGCTCGTTGGCTACGACCCCATTCCTGCACCCCTTGCACGCAGCATGATTCTTGGTGATCGCGGATCCACGCCGGAAGTGTGGCTCAAGAGGCTATTCACGCATCCGGACACCAACCAGCTGCTGGCCATGGATTCCCACGCCAGATTCTTCCCGGAGGGCATGAAGGAGTTCCTTCGACTCCAAGACCAACACTGCCAAACACCGTATTGCGACGCACCCATACGCGAATACGACCACATCAAAGCCTACGCGGCCGGCGGCACCACATCCCTGAACAACGGCCAAGGCCTGTGCTCGGACTGCAACCAAGCCAAGGAAGCACCAGGCTGGACCTCCACCAAAGACACCAAGGCAACAGCCCCCGGCCAAGGCCCTCCAATCACCGAAATCACAACACCAACAGGCCACCGATACATCTCCACAGCACCCCCACTACCAGGCCCCCAACCACGCCACAACAAACACCAGCACTAACTCACCCCCGTCGGGTGGCTCGCAGGACCTCGTCGTGGATGGTGATGGATTCGCCGTCGTGTCCTGCCGCACTGCGTGGACGCGATTCGGCAACCACCACGTCCCACTGTGTGGGGTCCAGGGAGTCAGCGATCTCCCGGGCCGTGAAGAACATGTCCTTGCCTAGGGCCCTGTGGGCGCCGGCTTCAATGTCCGACGGTGCGTGCCCCACGATGATGAGCGTCCCACCGTGGGCAACAGCTTCGTCCAGCCGGGCGAACAACGTTTCCCGATCCGGGCGCGGCAGGTGCATGAATTGGGCCGAGACCAGATCGAAGGAGGCGGCCGGAGGGGCCCACGCCAGCAAGTCGTGTTGCTCCCAGGTGACGGCTCCGGCCAATTCCAGCTCGGCAGCGTGGGCAGCGGCCCGCTGCAGCGCCACAGTGGAGATGTCCACACCCGTCACGTGCCAGCCCTGATGGGCCAGCCACATGGAGTCGGCACCTTCACCGCAACCAACGTCAAGTGCTTTCCTGGGCTGCTGTGGCGAACCGGAATTGAGAGCGGCAGCTTCGGCCACAAGTTGCGGATTGGGGTTTCCGCTCCAGATCTTGCCGCTGTTTCCGTAGCGCTCGTTCCAGTAAGTTTCATCAAAGATTGTGGTCATGCGTTCAGGCTATACCCGATGCCAACCCACGATGAGAACAGCTGTGCCCGGCACGACGGTTCAGGGTGCCCACCAGTGAGCCGTTGAATTCGCTCCCGCGTAGATGAACCAGTCCGGGGCAGCTCGGCCATGACTTCGACCCGGCAACGCCGCCCAGGCCCACCTTAAACGTCGGAAGAAACCTCGTAAATGGACAGCCGCTAGGGCGTGAGTGCGGCACGTTCGTCATCGCGTGGTGCGAAGACGACGGGGTTGCTTTCGCCGTCGAACGTTTTGACGGGCCGCCGAGTGTCCCAGGACTGCCAGCCCGGGCTGCCCGAGACGGCGAAGTCCACCCACGCCTTGTGCATTTCGGTGGCGAGGCACTGCGGGGCCGTGTGCCCTGCCAGCCCCAGCGAATCGGCGGAGCCCAGGTCATCGAAGACAAATCCAAGGTCCACGGCATGTGCGGCTCGCAGATACTCCACGGGGCTCTGCCAGGCGAATTCGTAGACGAAGGTGGGTGCTGTGGCGTTCAGGCGAGCATCGGCGAGCTGGTTCACTGGCACGCGCAACAGCTTGTCAGTGGCCAGGGCGCCAAGGATTTCACCTGTGATTGAGTATGGGCGGTTGCGTTTGAATAGCTTGACGGCCGCGGCTGAGATACCAACTTTGCGCCGTGCAAGGGCCAGATGCAGGCCCTTGAGTTTCATGACCAGGCCGGTGGGAACTAGCCAGAGCCGGGCCTCGTCGGTGGTTGTTCCGATGAGCAAGGGGATTTCCGCACCGGCCCCGGAGCACAAGGCGTCGAACGGGTTTGTGGGCACCAGGACGGGGTCCAGGGCCACGGCGAACCCGGCACCGCCGGTGATGGGAGTCGAAGCCGCCGTGACGCGTGCTTGGGCGGCGAGAAGTTCGGCAGGGGTGTGCCGGGAAAAGTCCTCGACGGTGGCGGAAATCTTCAGGTCCTTGGCGATCTTACGGGTGATCTGCCCGGCCTTCACCTCGGCTTGCGCCGTCAGTGGCCCGCTTTGAATGATGGCCCGGCTCAACAGTGACGACGCCTGTGGATGCGCCAACAGGGCCGCCACCGTGTTGCCGCCAGCCGACTGGCCAAAAACTGTCACCCGCTCGGGGTCGCCACCAAAAGCGGCGATCTCGGCCTGCACCCAACGCAGTGCCGCAAGCTGATCCGCCAACCCCAAGTTCAGGGGTGCGCCCTCAAGAACGGAGAATCCCTCGGCACCGAGCCGGTAATTCGGGGCCACATACACCACACCGTCCCGGGCGAAAGAGCCGCCCCGATACCCGGCCAAGGCGTTGGAGCCATGGTGCAACGACCCGCCGTGAAGCCAGACCATGACCGGTAAAAGATCGGTTCCACGCCGGGCCGGGGCTGCGATGTTGAGGTTCAAGTAGTCATCGCCTGGGATGGTCACGGTGGGCAGAATCCTGGCCATGGCACCGGCGTACGGGTTTTGCGGCGCCGTGGGCCCCAACTCCGTGGCCTCGCGCACACCGGCCCACGGCGCCATTGGTGCGGGCGGGGCAAACCGCAGCGGGCCCGTTGGCGCACTTGCGTAGGGGATGCCCAAATAGTATTCGACGCCGTGACTGAGTGTTCCGCGCACCTCACCGCAGCAGGTGGAGACTGTGGGGGATTCGGCATCGAGATTTATCACAAGAAACTCCTCATTCTGCGGCAATCAGCACAAGGTGATTGTCCTGATTGTGATGATCACTGTACAGGGGCGTTGTGAGTGACCTGAACTTACTGGGGGAGGTTTTTCGTGTGCCTGATCAGGCGCTGATACCAGTAGTAGGAGTCCTTGGGGGTGCGTTGCTGGGTTTCGTAATCAACATGCACCAGTCCGAACCGCTGGGAGAAACCCGCTGCCCACTCAAAGTTATCCAGCAAGGACCAATGGAAGTAGCCCCTGACGTCTACCCCGGCATCCATGGCGGCTTTGAGTGCGTGGAGGTGCCCCAGGGTGTAGTCGATCCGGCGCTGGTCCGGCACCCGTCCTTTGCGATCCGGGCCGTCATTGATGGCAGCACCGTTCTCGGTGATGTAGATGGGCGGCAAGGCGTCTCCATAGCGTTCCTTGAAACTGAGCAGCAGTTCGGTGAACGCCCCGGGCACCACCGGCCAGTCAAAGTCGGTGCGGGGGTAGCCTGACAACTCCCGCAGTGAGAACGGCAGGGATGCGTCCAGTGCGTGCCCGTCAATCAGCGCCGCCTGCGCCGCCACGGGCGCACCAACAAGTGTGGGGTTGTAGGAGTTGATGCCGTACCAGTCAAGGGGTGTTGCAATGATGGCCAGGTCACCCGCCGGAATCGGCGGCAGGAAGGGCGTCAGCTCTTCGGGGTAGGCGCCTGTGAGGATCGGGTCGGCAAAGAACCAGTTGGCAATGTTGTCGTAGAGCCCGGCGGCCCGCAGATCCTGGTCCTGCTCACTGGCCGCCCACGTCGCGGCGTGGTTGTTGGCGATGCCAATATTCTGCGCACCGGCGGAACGTAGTGCCTGCACGCCCAGGCCGTGGGCCAGCAATAAGTTGTGCGCGGCGGGTAACGCGTCAAAGCCCAGCGAAAGCCCCGGTGCCTGGATGCCTGCCCCGTAACCGAGCATGGTCAGGACCACCGGTTCGTTGATGGTGATCCATCGGGTAATCCTGTCGGCGAAGTGCTGCCCCACCATCTGGGCGTAGTCGGCAAATCGGGCCGCGGTGTCTCGATTGAGCCAGCCGCCTGCAAGTTCAAGGTCAAGCGGGGTGTCCCAATGAAACAAGGTGGGGGTGGGGGCGATACCCGCCGCCAACAATCCGTCAATCAGCCTGTCATAGAAGGCAACGCCGGCCGGGTTCACTGCCCCGGAACCGCCAGGTTGGATCCGGGACCAGGAGAAACTAAAACGGTATGCGTCAACACCGAGCTCCTTCATGAGATCGGTGTCTTCTTGGTAGCGGTGGTAGTGGTCGCAGGCAACGTTTCCGGTGTCGCCGTTGACGATTCGGCCAGGTTCTGCCACGAACGCATCCCAGCTCGAGGGGCCCCGGCCGCCGTCGTTCACGGCGCCCTCAATTTGGTAGGCGGCGGTGGCGACACCCCACACAAAACCGGGCGGAAAGTTCGGAAACGTGAGCTTGTCCATGGAAACCTTTCATTGACGCCGTGGGCATGAGCCTCATGGATGAAAGGGTGGAAGTCAAGGTTTTTGTGCCGCCGAGGCTGCCCTACAGATTGAAACTGGTGCGGATGGCCAAATGGTCGCTGGCCCCGGCGGGCAACACGGAGTTGGCGGTGACAGTCATGCCACGGTGCAGAATGTGGTCCGGCCGGGTGAGCGGCAGTGGCGACGCCGGCCACGTGAATCCGGCCAAACCGCCGTCTTGTGCGGGCTCACTGAGCTGGCGGGTTAGGGCGGAAAAATACCTGTCGGTTGACGTTGCGTTAAAATCACCCACCGCGATGACGTTCTCGCTAGGGTCCTCGGCTATGGTCTGGGCGAGGGTGGCCAGCATGGTGTCCCTGTCGGAATGCTCCCATGGCCGTGCCGATGCCGCGTGCACCACGTAAATGCGGACAAGACCTGTGGGCGTGTCAAGATCAGCCGACAGTGCCCGGTTCCAGCCCAGGCCCAGGGCCTGCGGTGTGGCGTTAAGAATTGGGTAGTTGCTCCACAACCCAACCGTGCCAATGCTGTAGGAAAACTCGTAGTGGGGGTTGAGCGCGGCGTCCACGGAGCCCCGGGACGTGCCGTCGATCTCCTGCAGGGCAACGACCTGGGCGCCGGTGGCAGCAAGGCTCTTCGCCGAATCGCCTGCAGTCCCCGATTCGGCCCGCACATTTTGGCTGACCACCGTCAGCGACGTTTCTGACAGTGCCGGAGCGGACCAGGCCAGCGGCACCATCCCCGGGGCGAAGACCAACACCCAGACGACTGCCGGGACCAGGACCGCCACGGCTAGCTGTTTGCGGCGCCCGGCGAGAGCCAGGAGCCCCAACACTGGAACCAGGGCGCCAAACCAGATCAAGCCCGAGTCCACCAGGAGCCCCAGACCGGCAATGTCCGGAAGCCAGGAGTGGGCCAACAAGACAAACGTGACGGCCAGGGACCCGAACACCACAATAAAGCTGCGCACCGGGCGGGGCTTGGCCCTGCGTGCCGGGTTTGGTTGTTGGTGGAGTGTCGCCATCACAGCAACGGTGTCACGGATTGGTGAGCGAAAGCTGAGAGAGCTGGCGGCTCACGGTGGGCCGTGCACCTGGCGCCGGTAGCTGCTGGGAGTGAATCCGAGGAATCGTTGGAAGTCATTGGCCAAGTGTGCTTGGTCGGCATAGCCAAGATCCGCAGCGATCTGGGCCAGGTCGGCACCGGGATTGACTCGTGCCGTGTCAGCAGCCTCTTGGAGACGACGTCGTCGAATCAAAGCGGAGGGGCTAAGCCCAACGTACTTCTTGGCCAACCGTTGTAAGGTCCGGGGCGAGACGGCCAGCAGTTGTGCTGCGTCCTCGACCCGAACCACCTCCGGCGACGAAGCGAAAACATCCATCATGGAATTGGCCGACAAAGCCTCGGCGGAGACCGGGGGAATGACTTCGATGAGCCACGCCGTGAAAGCGTTCACTGCGTCGGCCCGGCGTTTGGTGGGGTCTGTGCCACCCATAGCCGCAACCACAGACGACTGCAAAGCCGGGAAGTCAAAAGCCACCTCGAGGTCACGAAGGCTCTCTGGGTTCGTGGTGAATGCGGGGATCGCGGCTGGCCGCAACAGTGCTCCCACAGCCCAGCCTTGGCCTGTGAGGTCGCGGTGCGAGGTGCGGGTGGTCGGGCCGGAGAAATCAACAGCGTGGGACTGCACCACAAGGTTCGATGCGGGGAACGCTATCAACTGCTGACGCGAGGAGCGGCCGGGATCGAGGTCCCATTCCGGGATCCAAAACCATTGCACCAGGTCCTTGACGGACTCTGGTGCGGGCAGACGATGAAATGTTGGCAGCCGGGTGGGGTACAGGATGCCTTTGAAATGACTTGCCATCCGATGAGTCTACTTTTGCGGGCTGTCGCGAATCTACAAGCTTTAGCATCTTGGCCTGAGTAGTGTCACCTTTATGACTGAAAACAAGAGCCCAGACCTGACCGCTGCAGCCGATGGCGCATTTACCAACAATGGGATGCCACACGGTTTCACGTCCCTGACACCCTTCCTTTCCATCCCGGGAGCCAAGGACGCGCTCGCATTCTATGAAGAAGTATTTGGCGCCCGTCCATCGGGTGTCACCGAGTTCGACGGCGTGGTGGTGCACGCCGAGCTCGACTTTGGCCAAGGCCGCCTGCAGATCGGGGAACCGAACCCTAGCTACCATCTGGTGCCAGCCCCCGACGGCGACGACGACTGCTATTCGATGGGTTTCTACTGCCCTGACGTTGACTCCCTTGTGCAACGCGCGGAGCAGGCCGGGGCAGTGATCCGGGAGCCTGTGACCAGCTTTGTCTCCGGTGACCGCTACGCGAGCATCCGGGACCCCTTCGGTGTCCGTTGGTCCATCATGACGCGGGTGCAGGACCTCTCCGAGGCTGAAAGCGCACAGCGGGTTGCAGAGTGGGCTGCCACGAACATGTAACCCGGGGGTGCCGCGGACTACGCCGTTAAGAGTACTCAGGTACTAGTCGGGGAACTTGGGCTTCAAATATCGAGTACTAACCACTCGGGTCGCCCTCCGTGGCAACAGCCTAGTTTTGAGGTAGCACACACTGGTGTGTCGGCATTCGCAAGGATGCCCGAGCCCGATTGACTGGACGGTGGAGACGGTGGAAGCTGGGGTGCACAATGCCTCACTCGTCTGACGATGGATCTTGATTCACTGAATGTCCCGGCCAGAATGCACAGACCAAGGCGGTCGAAGACCGTCGGTCCGTTGATATGGAAACAGAGTTCAGAACGAATAAGGAGTCATGGACATGAAGAAATTGTTGGCAGCCGGCGCCGTTGCCGGTCTTCTCTTGGTGGGCGGTGCCGCATCTGCAACTGCCTCTCCGCCGCCGGATCACCAGGTCACCTACTGCCATGCAACGGGAAGCGCAAGCAACCCGTTCGTGGTCATCACCACGGACGAGCTCGCTGTCGTCAGGGGACACCAGAACCACCAGGATTTCGAGGATGTCATCCCTGCCTTTGACTGGGCGCTGCCCAATTCCAGTGGTCACTTTGATGGCCTGAACTGGTGGCCCGGAGCCGGGAACTTCATCGCGAACGGCTGCGTTAGCAGCGGGCCATACAGCTAAACGGGCCCTGACTGCACTGCCACGCTCTCGGGCATGTGCAATGGCAGTTTGGCCGCAATGGCAAAAAAGAATCACCCCGGTCCGAAGACCGGGGTGATTCTCTTGTGTTCCCACATGTTGTGGGAACGATGTCTGGCGACATCACTTTTGTGCCCTCGATAGGATTCGAACCTACGACCTTCCGCTCCGGAGGCGGACGCTCTATCCCCTGAGCTACGAAGGCGCGGCAACCGTGGCTGCCAAAGGGAACGAGAAAGAGCTTAGCAGGTGCAGGGCGCCCAATGTAAAACCGGGGACACTGCGGCACTGAGCACGTGGCAAACATCATCCATTGGCCCGCAGGGAAACACCGTCAGGACCTTCAATCTGGGAGTAACGTTGGGGCAATGGTGAACACATGGTAGGCAAATTGCGGCCCTCCGCATGGATCGTCGCGGCGGCCATAATCCTGACGGCTTTGACGCTGAGATCCGCTGTGACGGTGGTGCCGCCGCTCATTACCAGCATCAACAACGACCTCCCGCTCAGCGCCACCTCGATCGGCATCCTGGGTATGCTTCCCACAGCGGCGTTCGGGCTTTTCGGCTTTCTGACCCCCTATGTGATCCGCTGGGCCTCCCTGGAAAAGCTCATCATCCTGTCCATTCTGGTGGGGATCGTGGGTCAGATTGCCCGGGTCTTGGCACCCAACACTCCACTCTTTTTGGTCTTTTCGGTGATTGCCTTTGGCGGCCTGGGCGCCGGCAATGTGCTCCTGCCGCCACTGGTCAAGAAGTACTTCCCCGCGAAGGTGGGCCTCATGACGGCCCTCTACGTGACAGCACTTTCGCTCGGCACGGCCATTCCGGCACAACTCGCGGTCCCCATCGCCGACGCAAGCAACTGGCAGTTGTCGCTCGCCGCCTGGGCCGGGATCAGCACCATCGCCCTCATCCCGTGGCTTGTGGCCATCATCGCCCCGCGCACGACGGCGAATCCAGCCCCGCCCGCCGCCGGCCTGTCTGACCTGGTGATCCAGTCAGCCTCAAGCGGAGCCGGCCCAGCGGGTGGATCACCGGCCAGGGCGCCGAAAATGAACCTGTGGCGCTCACCCACCGCCTGGGGACTGACCCTCATGTTTGGCTGCACCTCGCTGAACACTTACGCGATGTTCGCCTGGTTGCCAGCCATCCTGACAGAGGCTGGACTGGACAGGGGAGCGGCCGGTTCCATGCTGGCACTCTTTGCGGCCCTTGGCTTGCCGCTGAGTCTTGCCATTCCTCTCATCGCAGCCAAGATGCGCAATCCATTCCCGGCTGTTTTGGTGATGCTTGGCTGCTTCATCGCCGGGTATCTGGGGCTGCTGCTCTCGCCGGCGTCGGGCACCTGGATTTGGGTGTCGCTGGCCGGTTTGGGCCCCGGCACGTTCCCGTTGTCGCTGCTGCTGATCAATCACCGCACCCGCACGCAGCTCGGCGCCGGGGCGCTCTCAGGATTTAGTCAGGGGATGGGCTACACGTTCGCGTGCACCGGTCCGCTGTTCTTTGGCCTGCTCCACCAGTGGACCGGCTCGTGGACAGTGCCGTTCATCTTCTTGTTCGCCACCTTGTTGCTGCTCGGTGCTGGAGCGTACGTCATCTGCCGGCCCAGGATGCTCGAGGACGACTTCGCCCCGGCGGCGTAGCTAGTCCGCAGCAGATTTGCCCCGTTTTCGAGGCGCGGGGGCCGCTGTGGTCATCGGATGCTGGCCCACCACGGGCGAATGTCCGGAGCGGCCCCCCGAGCGGCCCTGGGCGTCCGGAGCGGCCCCCGGCACACTTACTGCTCGGCGGAATGATGTGCTCGGCCAGCCATCATGTGGCCCAGAATGCCGCGGATTGGGGCGGGTGCGGGCGGAACCGTACACTTAGGTACGTGACTCCTGAAGAACTTTCTGCCGCCATTACCACCTGCCTCAAAGAAGCCGTCGACGCCGGTGAACTCACGGTTCCCGCCGAGGCTCTACCCACGGAAGTCAAGGTGGAGCGGCCCAAAAGCCGCGAGCACGGCGACTGGGCCACCAACATTGCCCTTCAGCTGGCCAAGCCAGCGGGAATGCCGCCGCGCAAAATCGCCGAACTGCTCAGCACGCGCCTGGCCCAAATCCCCGGCGTTTTACGGGTTGACATTGCCGGTCCCGGCTTCTTGAACATCGTCCTTGACGCGGCCGCCGCCGGTGAACTGGCCAAGGCAATCGTTGACGCCGGTGAGTCCTTCGGCACCACCACGGCCATGGCCGGCACCAAGATCAACCTTGAATTTGTCTCCGCGAACCCCACCGGACCCATTCACCTGGGCGGCACCCGCTGGGCAGCCGTGGGCGATTCCCTGGCCCGCATTTTCCAGTCACAGGGCGCAGACGTCACCCGTGAGTACTACTTCAACGACCACGGCAACCAGATTGACAAGTTTGCCCGCTCCCTGCTGGCCAGCGCCCAGGGCGAGCCCGCGCCGGAGGACGGCTACGGTGGGGACTACATTGAGGACATCGCCAAGGCTGTCGTGGCGAACAACCCCGGCATTCTGGACGCCCAGGACCCGCAGGAAGAATTCCGCGCACAGGGTGTGGAGCTCATGTTTGCCGCCATCCGCGCCTCGCTGCACGAATTTGGTGTGGACTTTGATGTGTACTTCCACGAAAACTCCCTGTTCGAGGACGGCGCCGTGGAGAAGCTGCTCGATCAGCTCAAGGGCTCCGGCAACATGTACCTCAAGGACGGTGCCTGGTGGCTGAACTCCACCGACTACGGCGACGACAAGGACCGTGTAGTCATCAAGAGCGACGGCAACGCAGCCTACATCGCCGGGGACATCGCCTACTTCAAGAACAAGCGCGACCGCGGCTTTGACCTGTGCATTTACATGCTTGGTGCCGACCACCACGGCTACGTGGCCCGGCTGAAGGCGGCGGCGGCAGCCATGGGCGAGGACGCCAACCGTGTTGAGGTCCTCATCGGCCAGATGGTGAACCTGGTCCAGGACGGCAAGCCCGTGCGCATGTCCAAGCGGGCCGGCACCGTGGTCACCATGGAAGACCTCGTTGAAGTTGTTGGCACTGACGCTGCACGTTACTCGCTGGCCAGATTCTCCAGTGACTCCAACATTGACATCGACCTGGACGTGTTGACGAAAAAGTCCAACGAGAACCCCGTGTTCTACGTGCAGTACGCCCATGCCCGGACCCGCGCGGTGGGCCGCAACGCCGAAGCCGCAGGCGTGGAACGCGCCGCCTTCGACGCCGCAGCCCTGACGCACGCCACGGAGTCCGAGCTGCTGGCAGTTCTGGGCCAGTACCCGGGCGTGCTCAGCCAGGCTGCCTCCTTCCGTGAACCGCACCGTGTGGCCCGCCACCTAGAAGTCATCGCCGGCGCCTACCACCGCTGGTATGACGCCTGCCGCGTGACCCCCATGGGCGAGGAGGCCATTACTGACACGAACCGCACCCGCCTGTGGCTCAACGACGCCGTGGGTCAGGTGCTGGCCAACGGACTGTCCCTGTTGGGTGTCTCAGCTCCGGAACGGATGTAGGCAATGACTGACACCACGCAGCAGATTCCCGGCGCCGAGCTGGCCCCCGCGTGGCTGCCCGCAGCCGGTGACGTCAATGCGCTGCTGCCTGCCTTGTGGGCGCACGACGTCGAACGCGGACAAGGCGGGGAAGTCACCGTCGGCGGCATCCCGGTGAGCGAATTGAAGGCACGGTTCGGCACACCGCTGTTCGTCATGAGCGAGGACGACTTCCGGGCCCGGGCCAGGACGTTCAAGGACGCCTTTGACGAGGCGTTTGCGGACCTTTGTGGCGGCGTGGACGTGTACTACGCGGGCAAAGCCTTCCTGAGCACCGATGTGGCCCGCTGGGTTGACTCCGAGGGTCTGCGCCTGGACACCTGCTCCGGCGGCGAGCTGGCGGTGGCCCAGCGCGCCGGTTTGAAGGGTGAAAACATTGGTTTGCATGGCAATAACAAGTCAAGCGCCGAGATCAACCGTGCCCTGGACATGGGGCTGGGCCGCATTGTTGTGGACAGCCTGCATGAGCTCGCACGGGTTGCCGAGCTAGCAGCGGCACGGAACACCCAAGCCAACGTCTTGTTGCGCCTGACGCCGGGCGTGCACGCCCACACGCACGAATCCATTGCCACAGCCCACGAGGACCAAAAGTTCGGCCTGAGTTTTATTGCCGAGGACCCGGACGCACCCGGGATGAGTGCCGCCGAGGCCGCCGCGAAGCTTGCTGTGGAGGCGGAGAGCATCAACTTTCTGGGCTTCCACGCCCACATCGGTTCGCAGATCTTTGAGGCCGAGGGCTTTGAAATTGCTGCCCGCAAGCTGTTGGCGTTCACCCATGAAATCCAGACCAAGTACAGCATCACGCTGCCTGAATTGGATCTGGGTGGCGGGTACGGCATCGCCTACACGGCAGTTGACACCCCCCGTCCGGCCGCCGAGGTTGCCCAGGCCATGGCCGCCGTCGTCCGCGAAACATGTGCACAGCTGGGCATGAGCTGCCCGCGCCTGTCCATTGAGCCGGGCCGCGCCATTGTAGGCAGCACCACCTTCACCCTGTATGAGACCGGCACGCTGAAAACCGTGCAGGTTGAGGTGGACGGCCAAGAAGATGTGACGGCGCCGCGCCGCTATGTTTCGGTCGATGGTGGCATGAGTGACAACGCCCGTCCGGTGCTTTATGACGCTGATTATTCGGCAGTTGTGGCCAATCGGGCCTCCGCAGCGACTCCCGCTTTGTCCCGAGTAGTGGGCAAACATTGCGAGAGTGGTGACATTGTTGTTAGAGATGTATATCTGCCCAATGACGTGGCGGCCGGTGATCTGCTTGCAGTTCCCGGAACGGGTGCGTACTGCTGGGCATTGGCCAGCAACTATAACTATGTGCCCCGTCCGCCCGTCGTCGCCGTCAAAAACGGCACCGCACGCTTGATGGTGCGGGGCGAAACCGAAGCTGATTTGCTGGCACGCGATTTAGGGGCCTAGAGAGACTTTGACTGAGCGCAACACTGTGGACACTGACGTGTCCGCCAATATCAAGACCCTGAAAGTGGCGCTCCTTGGCGCCGGGAATGTGGGCTCGCAGGTGGCCCGCATTTTGCTGGCCGACGCCGACGCCTTGGCTGCCCGAACAGGTGCCCGTTTGGAGCTGGTGGGCATCGCCGTGCGGAACGTTGATGCCCCCCGTGAGGTTGAGCTGCCCCGTCAGCTGTTCACCACCGACGCGTCGGCGTTGGTGCGCGGAGCCGACATTGTCATCGAGCTCATGGGCGGCCTGGAGCCGGCCCGCACGCTGATTCTGGAAGCCATTGAGCACGGCGCCACAGTTGTCACCGGCAACAAGGCGCTGCTGGCGGTAGACGGCCCCACCCTGTATGAGAAGGCCGACGCCGCAGGTGTGCAGCTTTCCTTCGAGGCGGCCGTGGCTGGCGCCATCCCCATTCTGCGCCCCATCAATGACAGCCTGGCCGGGGACAAGATCACCCGCATCATGGGCATTGTCAATGGCACCACCAACTACATCCTGGACGCCATGGATTCCACCGGCGCCCAATTTGCCGACGCCCTGGCCGAGGCCACCCGGCTCGGCTATGCCGAAGCTGACCCCACGGCCGACATTGAGGGCCACGACGCCGCCGCCAAGGGAGCCATTTTGGCGTCGTTGGCCTTCCACACCCGCTTTGCGCTGGAAGATGTTCACTGCCAGGGCATCACCGAGGTGACGGCTGCCGACATTGCAGCGGCCAAGGACTCCGGCTATGTCATCAAGCTCCTGGCGATTGCCGAGAAGCTTGGCAGCGGTGTCAGCGTGCGCGTGCACCCGACGCTGATTCCCCGCGAGCACCCGCTCGGTGCCGTGCGTGGCGCCTTCAACGCTGTGTTTGTTGAGGCTGAGTCTGCCGGTGAATTGATGTTCTACGGCCGCGGCGCCGGGGGAACCCCCACAGCGTCGGCCATCATGGGCGATGTTGTCTCGGCCGCCCGCCGCATGGTCTTGGGCGGCCCGGGCCGCACCGAATCCACCATTGAAGTGTTGGAGGTGCTCCCGATCGAGGCCGTCTCCACCCAGTATTACATTGGCCTGGACGCGGCCGACCAGCCAGGTGTGCTGGCGAAGATTTCGGCGCTCTTTGCCCAAAATGGTGTCTCCATTGAGACCATGCGGCAAACAGTGCACAGCGAACGCGATGAGCAGGACGGGCCCGGCTCGGCCGAGCTGCGCATCGTCACGCACCGTGCCAGTGAGGCTGCCCTGTCAGCAACTGTTGAGGCCATCAAGGGTCTTGACATCATTAATTCCGTAACAAGTGTCTTGAGGGTGGAGGGAGTCTAATGGCTCACCAGTGGCGCGGAGTAGTCCGCGAATATGCAGAGCGTTTGCCGGTCACGGCAGAAACCAAAATCATCACCCTGGGTGAAGGTGGCACACCGTTGGTGTTCGCCCGGCACCTTTCGGAGCTGACAGGGTCCACGGTCTACCTGAAGGTGGAGGGCATGAACCCCACCGGTTCCTTCAAGGACCGCGGCATGACCATGGCCATGACGGCGGCCGTGGCGGCCGGCGCCAAGGCTGTGGTGTGCGCCTCCACCGGCAACACCTCGGCATCCGCTGCAGCCTACGCCAAGGCTGCCGGACTCACCTGCGCGGTGTTGGTGCCGGAAGGCAAAATCTCCATGGGCAAGCTCAGCCAGGCTGTGGCGCACGGCGCCACCATCTTGCAAGTTGACGGGAACTTTGACAACTGCCTCGATGTTGCCCGCAAACTGGCCGACTCCTACCCGGTGTTCCTGGTGAACTCGGTCAACCCTGCACGCATTGAGGGCCAGAAGACGGGCGCCTTTGAAGTCGTTGACGCCCTGGGCGACGCACCGGACTACCATGTGCTGCCCGTCGGCAACGCAGGCAACATCAGCGCCTACTGGAGGGGCTACCGGGAATACTGCGCACCGTACGAGTCGGCGGAAAACGGCACACTGCCTGCAGTCTCCACACACACCCCCATCATGTGGGGCTTCCAGGCTGCGGGCGCCGCGCCGTTCGTTGCCGGCCACCCCATCACCGAACCGGACACCATCGCCACGGCCATCCGCATTGGCAACCCGGCGTCCTGGGACATGGCCATTGCGGCCCGCGACGAGTCCGGCGGTCTCATCGAAGCCGTGAGCGATGACGAAATCCTGGCCGCCCACCGCTGGCTTTCAGCCAAGGAAGGCGTCTTCGTGGAGCCGGGCTCGGCAGCCGGTGTGGCGGGCTTGATCAAGAAGCACGCAGCGGGCGAGGTGCCGGCAGGGAAAACGTTTGTCATCACCGTCACCGGCCACGGCCTGAAGGACCCCGACTGGGCCCTGAAGAACGCCGACGGCAGTTCCGTCACCCCCACCTCGGTGGCCTTTGACGTCGTCACGGTAGCCAACGCACTGGGTCTGACGGACTAGGCGCACACCATGGCAGCCCCGCTTCTGAAAACTCCTCTGCAAGGGTCCACGGCGACCGTGCGCGTCCCCGGCACCAGCGCAAATCTTGGCCCCGGCTTTGATTCGCTGGGCTTGGCGGTGTCCCTGTATGACACCTTAAGCATCACCGTGCTGGCGACGCCGGAACTGGAGTTTGAGCTGAGCGGGGAAGGGGTGGAGCAGCTACCCCTGGACGCCAGCCACCTGGTGGTTAAGACCTTGGACATTGCCTGGGCTCGCCTGGGCTACAGCCGTGGTGGGGTGCGCGTGGCGGCGAACAACGTACTCCCACACGGCCGTGGCCTTGGCTCCTCGGCATCGGCCATCGTGGCAGCCATCATGGCGGCCAACGCCTTGGTCGCTCCGGCCGATCAACAAGACGCCGCATGGGTTTTGCAATTGGCGTCCGAGCTGGAGGGCCACCCGGACAATGTGGCTCCGGCGATCTTCGGTGCCGTTGCGCTCTCATGGCAGGAAGGCACAGGATTTGCCAGCGCCAAGCTCACGCCGTCGGGCCGTGTGATTCCCGTGGCTGCCATTCCCGATGTGGAATTGAATACGGCACGTGCCCGCGGCATGCTGCCAGCCACCGTGCCGCACGCAGATGCCGCAGCGAATGCGGGCCGGGCAGCGCTGTTGATGCACGCTTTAAGCGCCGAACCGCGGTTCCTGCTCGCCGGCACCCGGGACTATCTGCACCAGGACTACCGCGCCGAGGCCATGCCCGGCAGTGCCGCGCTGGTGGCGCAATTGCGTGAGGAGGGCCATGCTGCCTTCATTTCAGGTGCCGGACCAACCGTGATGACACTCGCCAATGGCGTCGATGAAGCCGAGCAGATAGTGCGCCGCATCACAGAACTGGGCGCAAACGCGTCCATGCCAGCGGTTTCCGGCGTGTCTTGGCGTGTTCTTCGGCTCCAGGTGGACCTTGAAGGTGCTAAAGTGGAAGTGCATCCCAGCTCATAAACACCTTCCCCAGGTAGCTTTCAATTAGCTATTGTGGAAATGAAATATGTTTATTGGCCTTTGGTGCCGCTCTTACGGCCCGCGTTATCTTGCGCGGTGCCTGCTGGATTGGGCAACGGTAGCCGCCGAAGCGATCCAGAGAATCACACCATTTGAGATTTGATTCAAAGAGTGAATTTCACCATTCCATTTCACCCCTTGCTTTGTGGGGAAACGGAATGGAACCTCAGATTTTTCCCTGTGAGCCTGTGCGGCAACAACAGAGGAATCTGTCACTAATCATCGCGGCCCCAATAATTGGGCCCGCCATCGAGGGGGAAGGATCCTTCGTGACCGAAACCATTACTTCAGCCGCTGCTCCCACAGCTGCTGATGCGGACACCACAACGCAAGCACCTGCCAAGTCCGCCGGACTGGCCGGGCTGAAGCTGGCCCAGTTGCAGGTTCTGGCTGGCCAGTTAGGTATCACTGGCGGTTCCAGGATGCGCAAGGGCGATCTTGTTGAGGCCATTTCAGCTCACCAGCGCGGCTCATCCGTTGCCGACCGGCAGGGTCGGAGCGCAAAAGCTCCCGCAGCGTCGGCACCGGCCAAGACGGCCGAGCCCGTTGCCGAGGCCAAGGTAGCTGCCGAGGCCAACGCTGGTGCCACGGATGCCCCCGAGCGTCCCGCCCGTGGCCGCGGCCGCACCCGCCGTGCCGCCAGCAGCGACGGCATCATCACCACTGACGTCAGCGCCCAGGCCGGCGTGGTTGCCCAGGCCCCGGCCGCCGTCGAGCTGCCTGAGCCCGCCGTTTCCGAGAACGACGGCGAGAACCGCCGCCCGACGCGCACTCGCAACCGCCGTGCCCAAGGTGGCGGACGCCAGCAGGACGGCGCCACCGAGGCTGCTCCCGCCGTCGAATCCGCTCCGGTCGAGACCACCGAGGCCGAGAACGCCCCCGGCGAAAACGCTGAAGGCAACGATCGCAACCAGCGCACCCAGCGCAACAACAACGATCGGGGCCAGCGGAATCAGCGCAACTCCGGTGACCGCAATGCTGCGGAGCGCACCACCGGAGATCGCAACACCAGCGATCGCAACGCCAGCACCGACGACGAAGACGGCTCGCGCAACAACCGCAACCGCCGCAACCGTCGTGACCGCAACGTCAACGACTCTTCCGAGCGTAACGACCGCAACGACCGCGGTGGCAACAACAGGGGCAACGATCGCAACGACCGTTTCCGCGACAGGAATGAGCGTCGCCGCGGCCGCAACGCTGGTCCCGACTTCGATGACACCGAGGTCACCGAGGATGACGTGCTGCTGCCCGTCGCCGGTATCTTGGACATCCTGGAAAACTACGCCTTTGTGCGTACCTCCGGCTACCTGCCCGGCTCCAACGATGTTTACGTTTCCTTGTCACAGGTCAAGAAGTACAACCTGCGCAAGGGTGATGCGGTGGTTGGTGCCATCCGTGCACCGCGCGAAGGCGAAGATCGCAGCCAGGCGCAGACCGCGCGCCAGAAGTTCAACGCCCTGGTGCGCGTCACCAGTGTCAACGGCAAGAGCCCGGACGAGCTTAAGGACCGTGTTGAGTTCTCCAAGCTGGTGCCGCTGTACCCCTCCGAGCGGTTGCGCCTGGAAACCGATCCCAAGAAGATCGGCCCCCGCGTCATCGACTTGGTGGCTCCCATCGGCAAGGGCCAGCGCGGTTTGATCGTGTCCCCGCCCAAGGCCGGTAAGACACTGATCCTGCAGTCGATTGCCAACGCCATCACGATCAACAATCCTGAGGTTCACCTCATGATGGTTCTTGTTGACGAGCGTCCCGAAGAAGTCACCGACATGCAGCGCACCGTCAAGGGAGAGGTTATTGCCTCCACCTTCGACCGCCCCGCCGATGACCACACCCAGGTTGCCGAGCTGTCCATTGAGCGCGCCAAGCGCTTGGTGGAAATGGGCATGGACGTTGTTGTTCTCCTGGACTCCATGACCCGTTTGGGCCGTGCCTACAACAACTCCGCCCCGTCCTCCGGACGTATCCTCTCCGGTGGTGTGGATTCAGCGGCCCTGTACCCGCCCAAGCGTTTCTTCGGTGCTGCCCGCAACATTGAAAACGGCGGCTCACTGACCATCTTGGCCACGGCACTGGTGGAAACCGGTTCCAAGGCTGATGAGGTCATCTTCGAGGAGTTCAAGGGCACGGGCAACATGGAACTGCGCCTGTCCCGCCAGCTGGCTGACAAGCGCATCTTCCCGGCCGTGGACGTCAACGCCTCCGGTACTCGTCGCGAAGAGAACCTGCTCTCCCCGGAAGAGGTCAAGATCATGTGGCGCCTGCGCCGCGTACTCTCCGGCCTGGAAATGCAGCAGTCGCTTGAACTGCTCACCTCCAAGATCCGTGAAACAGGCTCCAACGTCGAGTTCCTCATGCAGATCCAGAAAACAACTCTGGGCTCCAAGGCCGAACAAGACAAATAGCTACTCACACTAATCCGCCTTCGTGATGATGGGGGCCCGCCGCTGTGCTGGCGCCCATCATCACCTCGGGCGGATTAGTGCGTTAACTGCCATTGCGTGATGGCACCGCCAGCGGACCATCTTGAAGTTATTAGACTTGACTCATGTCGAGAGAGGTTTTGAAATGTTTGAATCAATCCATGGGCTCCTAGATGAGCACGCCGAGTTGCAGATGCGCCTCAGCGAGCCCGAGGTGCACGCCGATCAGTCACTGGCACGTAAGCTGGGGCGCCGCTATGCGGAACTGAGCAACGTGGTCGAAGGCTACCACCAGGTTGAGTCAATCAGTGATGACCTTGAGGCTGCCAAGGAAATGGCCGCCGAGGACGCGGAGTTTGCCGCCGAAGTGCCCGTTTTGGAACAACAACTGGCGGCCGCGCAGGAGAAACTGCGCCGCCTGTTGATCCCGCGTGATCCGGACGACGCCCGCGACGTCATCCTTGAAGTGAAGGCCGGTGAGGGTGGCGATGAGGCCGCCTTGTTCGCTGCCGACCTGGTGCGCATGTACACCCGCTACGCCGAAAACCGTGGCTGGAAGACGGAGATCATCTCGGCCACCCATTCGGATCTTGGCGGCTACAAGGACATTTCCATCGCCGTCAAGGGCCGTTCCAACGACCCGGCGGAAGGTGTTTTTGCCCGCCTGAAGTTTGAAGGCGGGGTGCACCGTGTGCAGCGCGTGCCGGCCACCGAGTCTCAGGGACGCATCCACACCTCAGCAGCAGGTGTTTTGGTGCTGCCGGAAGTTGATGAGCCCGAAGAGGTGGACATCAACCAAAACGACCTCAAGATTGACGTTTACCGTTCCTCCGGCCCCGGTGGCCAGTCGGTTAACACCACCGACTCCGCCGTACGTATCACGCACTTGCCCACGGGCATTGTGGTTGCCATGCAGAACGAGAAGTCACAGTTGCAGAACCGTGAAGCCGGCATGCGCGTGCTGCGGGCCCGCATCCTGGCCCACCAGCAGGCCATCATCGACGCCGAGAACTCAGCCGTGCGCAAGTCGCAGATTCGCACCATGGACAGGTCGGAGCGCATCCGCACGTACAACTACCCGGAAAACCGGATCGCCGACCACCGCACCGGATACAAGGCCTACAACCTGGACGCCGTCATGAACGGTGACTTGGAAGCTGTTGTTCAGTCGGCCATTGTGATGGATGAACAAGCCCGGTTGGATGCTCTGGGTGACCAGTAGCCTCGCTGACGCTGTTGCGAGTGCGACGGCGGCCCTCGCGGCCGCCGGCGTGCCCTCACCGGCCGTTGACGCCCAGCTGTTGGCCGCGCACCTTCTCGGTGTGAGCCGGGGTGAGGTGGCGGCCATGTTATTTGGCACAGCTGTAGCACCTGACGGGTATGCGGGGCTGGTGGCGCGGCGTGCCGCGCGTGAACCCCTGCAGCACATCACGGGCATCGCCTACTTTAGGCACCTTGAACTGGCCGTGGGCAAGGGCGTGTTCGTGCCGCGGCCGGAGACCGAATCGGTGGTTCAAGTGGCCCTCGACGTATTAGCACAGCTGCGCCAAGAAAGCGGTGTCGAGGCTGAACTTCTCGCCGTGGACCTTGGCACGGGATCCGGTGCGATCGCCGGGGCTCTGGCCACGGAATCGGCGGGAACCACCGTGTACGCCGTCGAACTTAGCGATGACGCTTATCCGTGGGCTGCGAAGAACTTGGCCAACACCGGCGCCACCTTGGTCCACGGTGACATGTGCGACGCTTTGGCCGAACTGGATGGCAGCGTTGATGTGGTGGTGTCCAATCCGCCGTATATTCCAGCCGATGCCATCCCGCGGGATCTCGAAGTTCGCCTGCACGATCCGCAGATGGCGCTTTACGGTGGGGGAGCGGACGGCATGGAAATGCCCAGGGCTGCCGCGGCCGCTGCAGCCCGGCTACTGCGTCCGGGTGGGTTCTTCGTCATGGAGCATGCAGAGGTGCAGGCTGCGCAAATGGCGGAGTTGTTTGAACGCAGCGGCCATTGGGACAAGGTGCGCACACACCTGGATTTGACCGGGCGGGACCGGGCCACCAGCGGCTATCGGCGCGAGAATATTGCGCGCTAACTTCATGATTGGCAGTTCGCGTTCAAATCTTTGGGCGCCGTGATGAAAGAATGAACTTGTGAGTACCACATCTTATGACTGCACCAATGATGAGCAACGCGCGCAGGGTCTGGCCCACGCACAGAAAGCCATCGCCGCCAAGCAAGTAATCGTCCTGCCCACGGACACTGTCTACGGCGTGGCCGCCGACGCGTTCTCTCCGCAGGCTGTGGCCACCTTGCTGGCTGCCAAGGGCCGCGGGCGCAACATGCCACCTCCTGTGTTGATGCCGCGCATAGGCACCATGGAGGGCCTGGCCACGGAGATTCCCGACGATGCCCGCAAGCTGGCGGAAAAGTACTGGCCAGGTCCGCTGACCTTGATTTTCCATGCCCAGCCTTCATTGACGTGGGACCTGGGTGACACCGTGGGAACCGTGGCCTTGCGGGTCCCCGATGACCAGCTGGCTCTTGATCTGCTGACGCTCACCGGTCCCCTTGCCGTATCAAGCGCCAATCGGACGGGGCAGCCGGCGGCGCAGACGGCCGACGCGGCCCGCAGCCAACTGGCCGAATCAGTGGAAGTGTACTTGGAAGGCGGCGTCAGGCCGTTGGCGGGAGCCGACCCCGTCCCCTCCACCATTGTTGACGCCACGGGCGTGCGCCTGCGGGTGGTCCGGGAGGGTGCCATTACCCTGGCCGAGATTCAAAGGATTGTGCCCAGCGCGTTGGGCTCCGAACCGGAACCCGAGATGTGGTCCCCGCCGAGCCTGGCCAAGGACGAACCGGTCCCGGCCGAAGCCGAAGAAGCCGACGCCGAAACAGCTGATGAAACCGACACGGTTATCGACCTGAGCAAGCCCGAGACCGAAACTGCGGCGGCATCAGACGCCGCCGTCGAGTCTGACACTGGTGTTGTGGCAGAAACCTCGGCAGAATCCGTGGATCTGGACAAGAAGGATCCTGAGACCACGGCTTAGGCACCAACTCTTGCGGTGACTGGACAGATAATGCCGCTTTGCCACTGGCAAAGCGGCATTATCTGTCCAGTCAGGGTTGTGTTTCCTTAGCCGAGTTGGACGTGCTCGCCCCGTTCGGTTTCCGGCCCGTCCTGGCCCTCGCCCAGCGATTCCCACATGGCCAGGTGGGCCATGAAGTGTTCGGGTACGGCGCCGTGCCAGTGCCAAACGCCCGGGGGTGTAGCCGGTGTCGCCCTGGCGCATTTCAACGATCTCCCCGCCGCGGGACTCGACAAGCCCCGTCCCGTCAGTGACATGGAGCGTCTGGCCGTTGGCATGGCGGTGCCATGCTGTGTGGGCGCCCGGAGCGAAGCGAACCAGGTTTACGCGCAGCCGGGAAGGGAACTCGCGGACCTCGGATCTTGGTCCACGGGCACAACCGTATGTCAGGACTGTGAATTGTGGCAGGCGCTGTTGGTACCTGTTGCGCTGAGTGCGCATTGGGCCGAGCGTTACAGGGTCAGGCTGACGCTTTCCAGCAGTGGCCCGATGGTGGCTGTGGGAACCAACCCCACCTGCTCTGCCCAGCCGGGCGTTTGCGCCTGGCCCAACCACATGAGTTCCACCCGGCGAAGGGGACCGTGCAGGCGTTCGCCCAGGAGTGCCGACACAAAATAACCTGAGGCCAGAAGTGGCCGGCACAGCCAGGCCGGAACCACCATGGGTGCCTGTCCGCCGGCGGCGGCAAGGACGTCAGTGACGGAAAGCCCCTCCCACGGCTGCAGCACAACTGCCGGAACGGGGCCCGGGAATGCGCCGGTCTCCACGACAAACCACGCTAGGGCGTCAATGGAGCTCACGGGCGTGGGGGCCGTTCCGGGGGAGGCCACCGAGGCAAGGGGTGAGGCAGCAATTTTGGCCAGCGACAAAGTCGTGGCCCGGCTCGGTCCCTGCACGGAGGTGGCCCGAATAGTTACCACGGTCAGGGTTGCTGCGCCGGATTGCGCAGAGTCGTCAGCGAGTACTTCCAGAACTTCCTCGCCAAGTGCCTTGGTACGTGAGTACGCCGAGAACGGTGCCCTGTCTGGTGTTTCGTCAATCACCCGGCGATGACCCTGAACGGAGGCGCTGCTCAGATGCACCAGGCGTTTCACCCCGGCCGCTTGTGCCGCCACAGCAAGGACGGCAGGCAGGAGAGCGTTGGCCCCTGTCAGGGACGCAGATCCGGGGTCGCCGGGAGTTGCGAGTCCTGCGGCATTGATGAGGACATCTACGCCGGCCAGTGCGTCAAGCAGGGCGGCATAGTCCGTGCCAGCCACCCCGGAGGTGACGGGCGAGGCGGCGAACTGGCGCGCCTGCTGGGCGAGGTCCTGTGCAGTGGTTGCAACGCTGCTCAGTCGTGGCGCGGCAAGAATGCCCACCTCCAGGCCGCGGTCGCGGAGCTCGCCAACCACTGCCCTGCCCACAAAGCCGGAGGCTCCCACCACCAGCCAGCGCAGCCCTGGTGCATCACCGCTCACGGGAGTTCACCGCCGCTGTGGCGTTGCGCCAACACGGGCATCGGGTCAAAGTCTGTTGCGGCGAGAATCCTTCTGGACTCCAGCCAGCCTTGCCAGAGCTTGCCGCCGCCACGCAGGGTCCTTTCCACAGCTATCAAGCGCAGGACCTCCTTGGCGGCCGTCAGGGCGGTGCCCAGAGCGAAGCCAACGGTGTTGAAGCGGCCGTGGACGCGCAGGTATTGCCCCACGAGCCCCCGGTTGCGCATGACGTAGTAGCGGCTCAGATCGGAGGAGTCATTGAGGTGCCGGATGCCCAGATCCACGCTGCGCTGGGCGCGTGCCTTGTGCAGCACAAACTCGTTGACGTACCGCACGGGCCGTTGGCGGGAAATCAACCAACCATAGGTGGTGTCATCCCAATTGAGGAAGAAGCGTGGGTCGGGCAGGCCAACGGCCCGCACGGCGTCGGCGTGCACCAGCATGCCCTCGAAGCAGCCCACATTGGTGGCAAATTCGTTGGAGTGCCTAAAAACGTCCCCGCGCACGGGCAACGGGAAGCCCAGGAAGGTGCTGAAGTTGTGCTGCCAATAAAACGGCGCCCCCGATGCGTCGTAGCGTCGCCCGATGATGGCGTCGTATTTCTCCATCCACGGGGCGAAGGCGCCGATCGCGCCGGGAACTGTGGTGACGTCGTCGTCCATGAGCCACATCCATTGGGCGCCCTCGGCCAGGGCGCGCTCCACACCGGCACAGAAACCGCCCGAGCCGCCCGAATTCACGCCCAGCTCGTGATGAATCACGGTGATGGGCGGCGTCAGGGCGGCAAAGTGCGCGCCGGCCTGCTCAATGACCGACACTGTGCCGTCAGTGCTGGCGTTATTGACAACAATCACGCCATCCGGGGCCGGATCCAGGACGGCAATCGAGGACAAAAGATCGGCAAGGTAGTCCGCACGGTTATACGTGGTGATGACAATGAAAAACTGTTCCCGCCGGCTCAAACTCAAAACGTCTGATCCTTCACGGGGCCAAACTTTGCTCCACGCAGCCCGGCCCCGTACGTGCTGGCCCATTTCGCCAGACCCTTGAAGTCGCCCTTCTTGAGGAAGAACAGCGGATAGCCGACGGCGTCGGCCACCAAGGAGCGCACGCGGCGGTGCTTGCGCGTGAGGAAGCCGCGGTTGCGGTAGTAGTAAAAGCGTTTGAACGGTGTCTCCGGCACCAACACGTGCAGGCGGTCGCCCAGGACCTCCTGCACCTCGCCCCAGCCGGCCGGATGCGTCAGGGCCACGGAGGTGACGGTGCCAAACTTCACCTTGGCTTCGCGAAGGCGCAGCATAAAGTCTGTCTCATCGCCGCGGATGAACAGGCGCAAATCGGGCAGCCCCACTTTGAAGAAGACATCGCTGCGGATCAGGGCGCCGTTGAAGAACTGGCCAACGTTGTCAATGAAGCCCAGCGGCTCCACCACCGCGCGGTCATGCGTCAGGTGGCCCTCAATACGGAACGGAAAAGATAACTTGGTGGGCTCGCCGGGAGCCACAATCAGGGGCACCACCACCTCAAGATCCCGGGCCTTGGCCGCGGCCAACAGCGTGGCCAGACAGGCGGGATCTTCGGGATGGGCGTCGTCGTCCATGATCCACACCCACTCGGCACCGGAGGCGATCGCGTTCAAGATGGCCAGCGAGAACCCGCCGGCACCACCCAAATTGGCCAGCGAACGCACATAGTTGACAGGAGCTGGTGCCTCGGCGGCAATGTGGCCCACGGGCTGGGTGCCGGAATCAATCAAGGCAATGGCGTGTGGCGTGTGGGTTTGCTGTGAAAGGGCCCCCAACAATGTGCGTACGTCATCGGGCCGGTCAAAGGTGACGGCGGCGACGGCTACGGTATCGGTCAAGGAGGGTCCTCTCGGGCGGTGCTCGCGGCGATACGCGGCATCCGGCACGGCTAAACAGTGAGTAATCATCGGAAGGCATTACTATTCTTGTGTAGCCTCCACTTTAGTACAGTCACCATCTTGTGAGCTGTTGCGCCGTGGACAAGAGGGCCTTAGTCAGCAAGAACCGGGCAGAATACGGAAACACGAATCACGTTGAATACCTCCAGCACGCAGGCAGGCGGGAAGCCCGCAGTCACTTCCGGGGACGGTGAACGTAAACCGCGTTTGTGGCTTTGGTCACAGGCAATTCTCGATTCCCTCGCGTGGGCGGTGGCCCTCTTTCTGGCTGTTCTGCTGCGCTACGAGCTTGATATAGCCCTCATTAACTTTGTTGGCCTGGCCGCACTGATAGCTGTTGCTGTTGCCACGCAGCTCATTGCCGGCTGGTACATGGCCCTGTACCGGGGCCGGTACACCTTTGGCAGCATCCACGAGGCCCGGGTGCTCATCGCCGTGACGTTGATAGTGGGCGTTGTCACCAGTGTGGTCCTGTCACTTTTCATCAACGAACTCCACATTGCCCGTTCAGTGGCCATCATTGCCTTCCCGTTCGCGGCCCTGTCCATGGCGGCCGTGCGGTACGCCAAGCGGCTCTATGTTGAGGGCAAACCGATCTTTGGTGAAGAAGCCCAAAGGACACTCATCTACGGTGCAGGTTTTCTCGGCAACTCCTTGGTGACGCGCATGGTCCAAGACCCGGAATCACCCTATGTCCCGGTGGGTCTCATCGACGACGATGCCGCCAAGAAGCACCTGCGCCTGAGCTCGGTGGGTGTTTTGGGCGGTGGGCGTGAGCTCCCGGACATCATCAGGCGCACCAAGTCCACGGTGGTGGTCCTTGCCGTGGCGCACATCAGTGCCAAGCGTATCCGCGAGATTTCAGACAGTGTGGCGGGCCTGGGCGTGAAGGTCCTGGTGCTCCCGCCGCTGCAGGAGATGCTCAGCAGCAACGCCAATCGCGACAACAAGGGCGGGCTGACTGATTTCCGTGAGATAGACGTTGCCGACCTCATTGGCCGCACCCCTGTGGAAACCCAGGTGGCGGAGATTGCCGGCTACATCAAGGGCAAGCGGGTGCTTGTCACGGGCGCCGGCGGCTCCATCGGCTCCGAATTGTGCCGCCAGCTGCACAATTTTGAGCCGGCCGAACTCATCATGCTGGACCGTGACGAATCAGGTCTTCAGCACACGCAAATGTCCATTGTGGGCCATGGCCTGCTGCAGGATGCGAACATTGTTTTGGCTGACATCAGGGACGCTGATTCGCTGAACGAAATTTTCACCCAACGCCGCCCCGAGGTGGTGTTCCACGCCGCAGCCCTCAAACACGCCCCGTTGTTGCAGATGTACCCCAAGGAGGGTTGGCAGACCAACGTTCTGGGCTCCCTGAACGTGCTCCAGGCCGCCCGCAGTGTTGACGTTGAAACGTTCGTCAATATTTCCACCGACAAGGCCGCCAGCCCCACCACCGCCTTGGGCCATTCCAAACGCGCAGCCGAGAAACTCACCGCCTGGATGGCCGGGGAGACCGGCAAACGCTATGTTTCGGTGCGTTTTGGCAATGTGATTGGCAGCCGCGGCTCCATGCTGCCGTTGTTCACTGACCAGATCAACAACGGCGGTCCCGTCACTGTCACCCACCCGGAGGTGACGCGTTTCTTTATGACCATCCCCGAAGCGTGCCAACTGGTGATCCAGGCCGGTGCTATCGGCCATGGCGGTGACGTCCTGATCCTGGACATGGGGGAGCCGGTGCGCATCATGGATGTTGCCGAACGCATGATCGCCATGTCGGGGCGGGACATCAAGATCAAGATCACCGGCCTGCGCCCCTCGGAGAAACTGCACGAACAGTTGACGGGTGAGGATGAAGTTCAAGATCCTGACGGGCACAAGAAGATTTCGCACACCCAGGCCCGGCCCCTGAACCCTGCCGAGCTGGATCTGGCGCTGTGGCTGCAGCGGTGCCGTGATGAGGCGGGCGATGACGCCCCCAGCATTGATGACTCCGACGGCGACGTTGCGGCGGGAGCGTAATGGAACTCTGGGCTTTTCTAACAGTCGGCGCCCTCGCGTTGGTCCTGGCCGTGCTCCTGCCGCTGGTGGTTCGCCCACTCCTGGCCAAGGCGGGCGTCCTTGACGTCCCCAACGCGCGCTCCTCGCACCAGATTCCCACGATCCGCGGCATGGGAATTACGACGGCGGTCGCGTTGCCTGCCGCCGTGCTCGTGGCAATCTTCCTGCCCCAGTCCGGAAATACACGCCAAGGCGCACTGACGCTTGTGGTCATTCTGGCGCTCATGCTGGCCGCGGCAGCCATTGGCTGGTTGGAGGATATCCGCGGCTTGAGCGTGAAAGTCCGGGCCAGCTTGCAGCTCCTTGTGGGCGGCGCGGCGACGGCGGCCGTGGCCATTATTGATCCGGGTCAGCAACAGCTCTGGCTCATTCCGGCCGGCGCCATTGCCGTTGCCGCCTACATCAACGTGGCCAATTTTATGGACGGCGTCAACGGAATCTCCGGGATGCACGGCCTGCTGGTGGGTGGCCTGTACGCCTACGCCGGCTACGCCACGAACCATGCCTGGCTTGTCTATGTGGGCATTGCCATCGCCATGGCTTTTGCCGGCTTCCTGCCCTGGAACCTTGGCCGCAACAATGTGTTCTTAGGCGATGTGGGCAGCTACTTGCTCGGCGCCTCCATAGCTGTCACAGCCATGTGCGCCTTCCTTGCCGGCGTTCCGGTGGAGTATGTTTTCTCCCCGGTACTGATCTATCTGACGGATACCTTTGTGACGTTCCTGCGCAGGCTGCTGGCCGGGGAGCGGTGGTATGTGGCGCACCGTGAACATGTCTACCAGCGCCTGACAATTGTTGGGCTCAGTCACCGTGCGGCAACTGCTGTGGTGTCCCTGGCAACGCTGTTGGTGAGTGTTCTGGGCATTGTTGCGGCCCAGGGCGGGGAACTTGTCCAGCTCCTGGCCACGGCTGCCGGGTTCGTGATTGTGCTGGCCTATTTGCGCTCCCCAACGCTGTTTCAGAGCTACCTTCGACGACGCGTCCAACGCAGCCGCTAAACTTGGGCGACCCGCGCGTCGTCATGAACTTCTATCTCGTGTAGAATTCCCTACGGCGACAACCACCCAATCTTCCCCACCTTGGAGTTCCCATGAAGGACAAAAACGCCCAACATGGCGCTGCGCGAGGTCATGTTGTGGCCTCCGGTCCCACTGCGAGCCCCAGTTGGAACATCCTGAAAAGATGCCTGCTGGTGGGTGGGATGGCACTTGCGGTCATGGTGGTTGTGGCGTTCTTCTTCACCGACACTCACGGCGTACTGAGCGTGCTGTTTGGCTCGCTGCTGGTCATGGCCTTCTTTGGGCTGAGCCTGTTAGTGGGCCACCTTGTCAGCAGGCGGATGCCGTCAGCTGTCATGGGCGTGTTTGTCATGACGTACTTTGTCAAGGTTGTGGGTTTCGCAGCAGTGCTTTTTGCTCTCGGCACCCCCACCTGGCTGAACAAGCCCTGGTTCGCGGCAGCCGCCGTCGTCAGTGTCTTGTTGTGGCAGGCCACCGAGGTGGTCATCTTCAGCAAGCAGCGTTTCTTGTTCTTTGACGAACCGGCAGCGGTGGATCCGCAGGACAAAAACGATGCAAAGGATCTTCCACATGGCGAATAAGAACCCGGCCGACCACGAGCCACACCACGCGGTTGTCCCACCCAAGTCTGATGCCGCAAAGCTGGACTACACCTACATTATTGGCGGAATCCTGCTCTGGGGTTTGATAGGGTGGGGATTGGATAATTTGTTGCATACTGGTTGGATTCTGTTCGCTGCCCTACCTGTTGGGGCGGTGTGCGGATATTTTCTGGCCCGGCATCATCAAAGGCATGGTCGCCGCGATGATACGCCGCAACAATGACTCCCACCATCAGACTTTCTCACGGTGCTGACCATCTCTTGATGGGCCGCCACACTTGCCCTATGACCGAAACTGCAGAGAGGACAGCGCGTTGACCGCGTTTGCGCTTCCGATGGCCTCGAATGACGGTGGCTTCATCCCACCGACGATTAGTGACACCCACCTCCCAGACATCCTTCCCTGGATGGCCGAATACGGCACTGGGTTTGGCAAGCAGATGGTAATGATCATCTTGTCGGTGGTGCTGATCACTTGGTTCTTTATGGCCGCGATCCGAAACCCGAAACTGGTTCCGGGTCGAGTCCAATACTTCGCCGAAGGCTTCTACAGCTTCGCGCGCAACACAGTTGGCCGGGACATCATGGGTGAGAAGAACTTCCGCCCCTGGGTACCGTTGCTCTTCTCCGTGTTCATGTTCGTGCTGCTGAACAACCTCTTTGGTGCTATTCCGTTCTTGCAGCTACCGTCCTTCTCCCACGCCGGCAGTGCTTATGCAATTGCTTTGATCATCTACTTCACGTGGATTGGTGTTGGCGTGCAGAAGCACGGTATCCGGTTCTTCAAGCTGGCAGTTGTTCCCGCCGGTGTTCCCGGCTGGATCCTGCCGCTGCTGGTGCCGTTGGAAATCATTTCCAACTTCATTGTTCGCCCGCTGACGCACTCCTTGCGTTTGATGGCGACAATGCTTGCGGGTCACATGATTGTGGTCCTCGCAGCTAGCGGTGCACGGTACTTGATCACGGAACAAGACAACCTCCTGCTCAACGGCACCGGCGTTGCGGTGATCCTCGGTTTTGTGGCCATGTATGGCTTGGAACTGTTGATCATGGTGCTGCAGGCGTTTGTGTTTACCCTGCTGACAGCTATCTACATCCAGGGCAGCCTGGAAGCTGACGCACACTAATTTTTCCTCGCATCACCATAGTTTTTCTCGAATAAAGAATCACCTCACAACCTGCCGGCACAATGCCGGTATCTTGAAAGGAACGAAATGGAACTCCACGGCTCGCTCAACATGATTGGCTACGGCCTGGCAGCAATTGGCTCGGCTATTGGTGTGGGTATGATCTTCGCCGCCTACATCAACGGTGTAGCTCGCCAGCCGGAAGCCCAGCGCATCCTGCAGCCCATCGCTCTGCTTGGCTTCGCCCTTGCAGAAGCACTGGCCATCCTTGGTTTGGTCTTCGCCTTCGTCGTTGGCGTCTAGTCCAAAGACTTGTGGGTCTTTTTCAAACGAGGCCCGTTGTTCATGGACGAATATCAGATTAAGGATTAGTGAGAAATGATTACCGCAGAAGTAATCCTCGCTGCTAGTGAGGGTGCAAACCCACTCCTGCCTAACCCGTGGGAAATTCTAGTCACGGCTGTCGCTTTCGCTGTCCTGCTCTTCGTGGTGAAGAAATTCATCGCCCCCACCTTTGAGAAGTCATACACGGATCGTGTAGAAGCCATCGAGGGCGGGATTGAGAAGGCAGAAGAGGCTCAGGCCGAAGCTAACGCCCTCTTGGAGCAGTACAAAGCGCAACTGCTGGACGCTCGCACGGAAGCTAACAGCATCCGCGAGAGTGCCCGCACAGAAGGCGCACAGATCCTGGCCGACTTGAAGGCGAAGGCTGCAGAGGAATCTGCACGCATCACCGCTCAGGCCCAGGTTCAGATCGAATCCGAGCGTGTTGCCGCGGTGAACTCCCTCCGTAGTGAGGTTGGCACACTGGCAACACAGCTGGCAGGCAAAATCGTGGGCGAAGCCCTTAACGATGATGCGCGTTCCAACCGTGTGGTTGAGCGCTTCCTGACCGATCTGGAAAACCAGGCGAACGCGGGTGTGTCGAAGTAATGGCAGGTGTATCGAGCAAGTCATTGGCAGCGGCTTTGGAGTCGTTGGAACCCAAGCTTGCCACTGCGTCGATCGCATTGGCTCAGGACCTCTTTTCCATCTTGGAGCTCCTTGACAGCAACGCCGGCCTACGCCGCGCCCTGACTGATCCCACTCGTGAGAGCGCGGATAAGGCAGCACTCGTTGCCAAGCTCCTGGCAGGCAAGGTGAGTCCGGAGGCACAGCACGTGTTCCTGGAACTTGTTGCCTCACGATGGAGCTCGGCACGTGACCTTGGCGATGCACTAGAAGTCTTGGCAGCAACGTCGGCGATTGCGGTTGCTGAAGGTCAAGGTGACGGCTCTGCCAACCTGGACAAGCTTGAAGAGGAACTCTTCACGTTTATCCGAGTTGTTGGGTCCAGTCATGATCTGCAGCGTGCGTTGGACGACACGCAAGCCACAGGATCGGCAAAGGGCGCCTTGGCGCTTCGCGTTGTTCCGGCGGCAAGTGGCGTCTCCGCGCTGTTGATCCGCCAGGCCGTAGTAGCCCCTCGCGGGCTCAAGCCCACGGCCTTGGTGCAACGTTTCGTGGAATTGGTTGCCAAACGCCAGCAGCGTTGGATTGCCTACGTCAGTGTCACTCGTGAACTGAACGTTGAGCAGTTGACCCGACTGCAGGCCGGTTTGAACAATCTCTATGGTCGCGAATTGAAGATCAATGTCAATATCGACCCGACATTAGTCGGCGGAATCAAGGTTGTTGTGGGGGATGAGGTTGTTGACGCAACCGCAGCCACCCGACTTGCCGAACTTCGCCGCCGGTTGGCAGTCTAAGGAACTTTTCGTTTCTTAGTAGCCAGTCCACAACAGACTGAATCAAACATTTAGGCTACCGCCGCCCACAATTTATGCGGCGGTATCCACAACTTAGGAGAGCAGGGACTGCAGATGGCCGACTTGACCATCAATGCCGACGACGTCCGCAATGCCTTGAATGAGTTCGCAGCGTCCTATGAACCGGGCAACGCAGAGCGCGTCGAGGTTGGCCGCGTCACCACGGCAAGTGACGGCATTGCCAAGGTAGAGGGACTTCCCTCTGTCATGGCCAACGAGCTGCTTCGTTTCGAAGACGGCACACTGGGCTTGGCCCAGAACCTGGACACACGCGAGATCGGCGTGGTTGTCCTTGGCGACTTCGCCGGCATCGCCGAAGGTCAGCAAGTCCACCGTACCGGGGAGATCCTCTCCGTGCCGGTTGGCGATAACTTCCTTGGCCGCGTCGTTGACCCCTTGGGTCAGCCGATTGATGACCTGGGCGAGATCGAATCCGAAGGCCGCCGCGCCTTGGAACTTCAGGCACCTGGTGTTACCGAGCGCAAGTCGGTTCACGAACCGCTGCAGACCGGTTTGAAGGCCATTGACGCCATGATCCCGATCGGCCGTGGCCAGCGTCAGCTGATCATTGGTGACCGTCAGACAGGCAAGACGGCTTTGGCCGTTGACGCCATCATCAACCAGAAGGCCAACTGGGCTTCCGGAGATGTCAAGAAGCAGGTTCGTTGCGTTTACGTAGCAATCGGCCAGAAGGCATCCACGATCGCTGCTGTTCGCCAGACCCTGGCTGACCACGGCGCGTTGGAGTACACCACCATTGTGGCTTCTCCGGCATCTGACCCGGCCGGTTTCAAGTACTTGGCACCGTACACCGGTTCGGCCATTGGCCAGCACTGGATGTACGCCGGCAAGCATGTTCTGATCGTCTTTGATGATCTGTCCAAGCAGGCTGAAGCCTACCGCGCAGTTTCACTGCTGCTGCGTCGCCCACCGGGACGCGAAGCCTACCCCGGTGACGTGTTCTACTTGCACTCCCGCCTTCTGGAACGTTGTGCCAAGCTCTCTGACGAGCTCGGCGCAGGTTCAATGACCGGCTTGCCGATCATTGAAACCAAGGCGAATGACGTTTCGGCCTACATTCCGACAAACGTTATTTCCATCACCGATGGCCAGATCTTCTTGCAGTCTGACCTCTTCAACGCCAACCAGCGTCCCGCTGTTGACGTGGGTATCTCCGTATCCCGCGTGGGTGGTTCGGCACAGGTCAAGGCCATGAAGAAGGTTGCCGGTACTTTGAAGCTGGAACTGGCTCAGTACCGTGACATGCAGGCTTTCGCCATGTTCGCCTCCGACTTGGATGCTGCTACCAAGCAGCAGCTGACCCGTGGTGCACGCCTGATGGAACTGCTCAAGCAGGGTCAGTACGCACCGTTCCCGGTCGAGAACCAGGTTGTTTCCATCTGGATGGGCACCACCGGCCACTTGGACAACGTCCCGGTGGAGGATGTTCTCCGCTTCGAGACCGAGTTCCTTGACTACCTGCGTCACCGCACGTCGATCCTGACCACGTTGGCTGAAACCAACCTGCTGGAACCCTCGACTGTTGACGCGCTCAAGTCCAATATTGACGCCTTCAAGAAGGGCTTCTTTGCGGAGGGCGATGACCACTTGGTTGGCGCCGGCCACGAAGAGTTCGGTGCTCTTGCCGCCGAGGACGTTGACCAGGAAAAGATCGTCAAGCAGAAACGCTGACACCATCTTTGATTTGGGTTGTTGGCCCTTAACGGGCCAACAACCCAAACAAGGATAAGGAAAGGACAAACATGGGAGCCCAGATACGGGTTTACCGCCAGAAGATCTCATCGACCACGTCGATGCAAAAGATCTTCAAGGCGATGGAACTTATCGCTGCGTCCCGCATTGGAAAGGCACGTGTACGTGTCGCGGCATCCTTGCCGTACTCCAATGCGATCACCCGTGCCGTTTCTGCCGTTGCGTCCCAGTCCGAGGTCGACCACCCGCTGACAACCGAGCCGGATCAGATCCGCCGGGCCGCAGTATTGGTGATGACTTCCGACCGTGGTCTTGCCGGTTCCTACTCCGCCAGCGTTATGAAGCAGGCAGAGCACCTCATCGAATTGCTGCACGGAGAAGGCAAGGACGTCTCGACCTATTTGGTCGGCCGCAAGGCACAGGCATACTTTGACTTCCGAGGTCGCGATTACGCCAAGGTGTGGACCGGTGGAACGGACGCCCCGGAATTTGAAACTGCACGTGAACTGCGCGTCGCCCTGCTACAGGACTTCGCAACAGACTTTGAAGTGGGTGGTGTGGATGAAATCCACGTCGTTTACACCCAGTTCAAGTCAATGATTCTTCAGGAGCCGACAGTAATTCGTCTGCTGCCGCTGGAAGTTGTTGAGGAAGAAGTTGAATCCTCGGATGACCTGTTGCCGCTGTACGAGTTCGAGCCGCAGGCTGAAGACGTCCTGGACGCCTTGTTGCCGCGGTACATCGAATCACGGATCTTCTCGGCATTGTTGCAGGCCGCAGCTTCCGAGCTCGCGGCACGTCAGCGGGCCATGAAGTCCGCAGGTGATAACGCCAGCGATCTGATCAAGAAGTACACGCGTCTTCGTAACAACGCCCGTCAGGCTGAGGTTACGCAGGAGCTCTCCGAGATTGTTGCGGGCGCTGATGCGCTCAACGCGTCTTAGTAGCCCAATTCATACTTATTCAATGCCATCTACACAAGTGAAGTGAGAGAGATGACTGCCCAACTTAACGAGCAGGGAACCGCAGCGAAGGCCGGTGCCACAGGCCGCATTGCGCGCGTCATCGGCCCGGTTGTCGACGTCGAATTCCCGGCTGACGGCATTCCCGCCATTTACAATGCACTCACCACCGAGATCACTCTCAACGGTGAGACCAAAACCATCACCTTCGAAACCAGCCAGCACCTTGGCGACGGCCTCATTCGCGCCATCTCCTTGCAGGCTACCGACGGACTTGTCCGCGGTACCAGCGTGCAGGACTTGGGATCACCCATCACCGTGCCTGTTGGCGACGGCGTCAAGGGTCATATCTTCAACGTTTTGGGCGAACCCCTGGACGTGAAGGAATCGGAGCTTAACATCTCCGAGCGCTGGCCCATCCACCGCAAGCCCCCGCCCTTTGCCAGCCTCGAGGGCTCCACGGAGATGCTCGAGACAGGTATCAAGTCCATTGACTTGCTCACCCCGTACATCAAGGGTGGAAAGATTGGTCTGTTCGGTGGTGCCGGTGTCGGCAAGACCGTGTTGATCCAGGAAATGATCACCCGTGTGGCACGTAACTTCGGTGGTACTTCGGTATTCGCCGGTGTGGGCGAGCGTACCCGTGAAGGTAATGACCTGTGGGTTGAAATGGAAGAAGCAGGTGTTCTTAAGGACACCGCGCTGGTCTTTGGCCAGATGGATGAGCCGCCGGGAACGCGTCTGCGCGTCGCCCTGTCAGCCCTGACCATGGCCGAGTACTTCCGCGACGTGCAGAACCAGGACGTGTTGCTCTTCATCGACAACATCTTCCGTTTCACACAGGCCGGTTCCGAAGTTTCCACGCTGTTGGGCCGTATGCCTTCAGCCGTGGGTTACCAGCCCAACCTTGCCGATGAGATGGGTCTCCTCCAGGAGCGCATCACCTCGACCAAGGGCCACTCCATCACGTCAATGCAGGCCGTTTACGTGCCCGCTGATGACTACACGGACCCGGCCCCGGCCGCAACGTTCGCCCACTTGGATGCGACCACGGAACTTTCCCGTGAAATTGCTTCTCGTGGACTGTACCCGGCCATCGATCCGCTGACGTCCACGTCACGAATCCTTGACCCGCAGTACGTCGGTCAGGCTCACTACGACACGGCTGTCCGCGTCAAGCAGATCCTGCAGAAGAACAAGGAACTCCAGGACATCATCGCGATCCTCGGTATCGACGAGCTCGGTGAAGAAGACAAGATCGTTGTCTCGCGTGCTCGCCGTATCCAGCAGTTCCTCTCGCAGAACACCTACACGGCCAAGCAGTTCACGGGCGTCGAAGGCTCCACGGTTTCCATTGCGGACACCATTGAAGGCTTCACCGCCATCTGCGACGGCGACGTTGACCACATTGCCGAGCAGGCGTTCTTCAACATCGGTGGCATGGATGATGTTGAGCGTCAGTGGGCTGCAATCCAGGAATCGACGAAGTAATCATGGCTAACCTCGAAGTTGAAATCGTAGCGGCTGACCACGCTGTGTGGTCAGGCGCAGCGACCCTTGTCAAGGGGTTTACCAGCGAGGGCGAGATCGGGATTCTTCCCGGCCACTCCCCGTTGCTCGCGGTTTTGGCGCCGGGCTTGCTGGAGATCGCACCAGAGAACGGCAGCCGTTTCACGGTGGACGTTGATGGCGGCTTCTTCTCCGTTGACAGCAACCGGGTCGTGATCGTTGCTGATGGTGCTCGTCTCCACGAGGGTACCGCAGCAAACGCAGGGATTCGCTAGCAATCAATTGATGAACGAACTAGGTTTTGCGTTCATCGCTCTAGCAGGAGTCTTTCTGCTAGTTGTTATTTCACTGTGTCTGTTCGGGGTGCGCCGCGTAGTTTTGCGGCGCACCTGGGGCACAGTGGACTCCTCCATTTCCACAGCGAACAATCGCTGGGCAATGGGGGTTTGTCGTTACCAGGAGTCGGACCTTGAGTGGGTTCGGCTTCTGTCGTTAAGTCCCCTCCCGGCCAAAACCATGCAACGCAACAAGATTGTGTTGCTGGGCCGCCGCGGGCCCACGGAAAGCGAGCTGACGCGCGTCCCACCGGGAGTTGTCGTGGTCATGCTCAACTATGAGGGCAAGGAAGTGCTGCTGGCCATGAAGTTTGCCGCCTATGCAGGCCTGTCCTCCTGGCTGGAAGCCGGCCCCCAGCCAGGCTCCGGTCGCTTGCCCTAACTGACGCTAGGGAGATATCGGCCGCGGTGGTGCGTAGCAGGCTCGCAAGTACGCGGCAGCGGCTCGAAGCACCTGCGGCCTGCTCAAGAACTGCACGTAGTCGCCCTGGTTGACGGCCACTGCTGAGGCAAATTGCTGCGCGTCCGCGGCAATGGACTCCCCGTATTCCACCCACTGGAGTGTCTGGTCTAACGAGGTACGCGTCCAGCGCTGGCTCAGTTTCTGGATCACCTTGAACGCGGGGTTGGTCTCCGCGGCGCCGTCGCTGCCGCCGTCGCTTGGCCTGGCCGGCGGTGCAATCGAATCCAGCACCAGCTCGCAGCCCTGTTCTTCAATGACTTCCTTGGTGGCTTGCTTCAGGTCCGCAAAAAAGCTCGCAGGGGAGTTCGGCGGGGCAGCGTTCTCGGCCAAACGGCGCGCAGCGACGGTGGCTTCTGCTCGGGCGACGGCGACGCTGGCATCCAGTTCCGTCGTGGTGAGGGTGGCAAGAAGAGTGTCGCTGCTGCGGTAGAGGCTGACCCGGAGAGCTTGCTCATCCGCTGTCAACACGGTCTCCGGGAGATCCACGACCCGTTTCCGATACTTCAGAAAGTCATCCAGCTGCACCGAGGACGACTTGGTCAATACCTCGAACTCCTTGAGCGCAACATTTCCTGCCTGCTTCGCTCCGCAGGAGAGAGTGCCCAAGCACAGAACCGTCACCGCGACACTGCTAACGAGCATCCTGATTCGCATGGCACACCTCACTGCGGTATTCCCCGAGCAATGACGTAGCAAGTCTATTCCGCCGCAGCGGTTGGCGCCATGGCCGCGAGAGCCGCCATGACAGCGCCGGGAACTGGTCCTACCCGAACCGCACGATGGTTGGTATGCTCGGCCGTATGAGAAGGCGCGTCCTTGTCCCGGTGGTGCTGGTCATGGCGACTGTTGTGGCTGCTGTTGGACTGTACTTTTTCCAGCCGTGGCGGATCTTCACCAGCTCGACGGTGACGGAGGGCATACCGACCGCCGCGCCGCCCACCGCGGCGGCATCTGCGCAGGCCACCGAGCAGACCTCGGAGCAGCCCACCGCGGCGGTTCCTCAAGAGTTGGCCATGGGCACACTCATCAGCCATGAACATGCCAGCTCGGGCACCGTGCGGATTCTTGAACTGCCCGACGGCAGACGGATCCTGCGGCTCGAGGGCCTTGACACCTCCGACGGCCCGGACCTGAGAGTTTGGCTCAGCGACGCCCCCGTCATTGAGGGAACGTCAGGTTGGCGTGTCTTCGATGACGGGGCGTATCTGGACTTGGGAGCGCTCAAGGCCAACAAGGGCGATCAGAATTACGAGATCCCGCCCGGCGCGGAGCTGGCCGACTATAGCTCGGTCAGTATTTGGTGCGCGCGGTTCACTGTCTCCTTCGCCGCGGCAGAACTAAGACTGTAGATAAGAAACAGCCCCCGGGCTCACGCCGGGGGCTGTTTCTTATCTGAACTTTTGGGGCACGAAACGTTAGATGATTGTGACGCCCGTGGCCTGCGGGCCCTTGGTGCCTTGGCCGACCTCAAATTCGACGCGAGCATTTTCATCCAAGGTTTTGAAGCCGCCGCTTTGGATTTCCGAGTAGTGGACAAACACATCCGCCTCGGCGTTATCCGGGGTGATGAAGCCGAAGCCCTTTTCAGCGTTGAACCACTTGACGGTACCCTGTGCCATACTTTTCTCCTTGTGATAACAGCGCATATGTACTGCGCTGTGTATTGCCTAGCCGTTGGCATCTTGAGATTCTAGAGGCCGAACCCAGCATGACATGAGTCACATGCCAGGTCAATGAGGTGCACCAAAGAGACGTGTTTATTAACTAGTTCAGCCACTGACCGGCACGCATGACGCGTTGGAGCGCCAACTCGGAATCAACTATCAAGAAATCCGCCCGCAAGCCCCGGCGCAGCGAGCCAACCTCGTCGGTGAGTCCCAGCACCCCGGCCGGGACCACTGTGGCAGATTTGAGGGCGTCGGTGAATTTAACCCCCGCCGCTGTGGTCAGGCGCACCACCTCAAGCAAGGTGGCCGTGCCGCCGGCAATGGAGCCGGTGGCGTCAAGGGTTGCCACCCCGTCGGTGACGCTCACCGGGGACGGGCCCAGCATGTACTGGCCATCGGCCAACCCCGCCGCGGCCATCGAATCGGTGACCAACACAATGTTGGCGGCCCCTACCAGCTCAAAAACTGTCCTGACTGTTTCGGGGTCCAAATGCGTGTTGTCGGCAATAAGTTCAATAGCTGCATCGCCGGCCTTGGCGATGCGCAAACAGGCGGCCACGGGGCCGGGGGAGCGGTGGTGCATTGGAGGCATGCCGTTGAAGAGGTGAGTCACCGTGGGGCGGCCGGAAACGCCGTCGAACCCGGTGGAATCCAGGCCTTCACGGGCCTGCTCCAGCGAGTCTGCAGCAGTTGCGGTGTCGCAATCGGTGTGACCCAAAGACGGGGTGATGCCATGGCTTGTCATCAGGTCAACCAGTTCGGGCGCACCCGGAAGTTCGGGTGCGTACGTCATGGTGATGATGGTGCCGCGGCCGGCCTCGATCAGCTCCGACATGACCTCCAGATCCGGTTCCAGCAAGAAGGCCGGGTTCTGTGCGCCACAGCGTGCGTGGGAGAGGAAGGGGCCCTCCAAATGGATGCCCGCCAACAACCCCTCATCCGTCATGTCGGCGTAAATGCCAATGCCCTTGATGAGGTCCGCCGGGGCCGCCGTCACCATGCTGGCCAGCAACGTGGTGGTCCCTGAACGGTGCAGGAAATCCACGGCAATACGGGCCGAATCCTCGTTGCCGCTGGGGAAGTCGCCGCCGTTGCCGCCGTGGTTGTGGATGTCGATGAGGCCGGGAATGATGAGCTGGCCGGCCGAGAGGGAAATGATGTTGGCGGCGTCCAGCGAGTCCTGAGTGAAATCGGGCTCATCGAAATGGTCAGCCCGTCCGGCGTACACAATCCTGTCGCCAGCGATGGCGAGCAATCCACCTTCAATGAGGCCGTGGTCTGTCACGACGGCACCTTGGATGAGATATTTGGTGGACACGGGTGCGGGATCGGGAGCAGTCATGGAACAAGTCTAGTCAGGATGAGCGAAGGCTCGCTTAGAACAGCCGTGACGCGCTGTCATCTACCCCGCGCATCGCGTCGTAATCAAGGGTCTTGCATTCAATACCCCTGTCGCCGGCCAGCGTTTTTGCCTGCGGCTTGATTTGTTGGGCGGCAAAAATACCGCGCACCGGAGCAAGCAGCGGGTCGCGGTTGAGCAGTTCCAAATACCTGGTGAGCTGCTCAACGCCGTCAATGTCGCCGCGGCGTTTGAGCTCGATGGCCACAGTGGCCCCGTTGGCGTCCCTGGCCAGAATATCGACGGGACCGATGGCCGTGAAATATTCGCGGCGAATCAAGGTGAAACCGTCACCCAGCAGCCCAATTTGTTCAGCCAGCAGGCGCTGCAGATCGGCTTCAACGCCGTCCTTGATCAGGCCCGGATCCACGCCAAGGTCATGGCAGGAGTCGCTGATGTGCTCGTGGATGTTGATGATGAGCCTGTCGTCAGTCTTACTTGACTGCACGATCCACTGATCGATCACGCCGTTCTCAAGGTCGACGTCGTCCGGGGTGAGCGTCCGCATGGTGGCGGGCGGGCTCATCCAGTTCAACGGCTTGTAGGAGCCGCCGTCCGAGTGCACCAGAACGGAGCCGTCGGCCTTGACCAGCAAGAGCCGAACGGCGAGGGGAAGATGGGCTTTGAGGCGTCCGACGTAGTCGACGGAGCACTTGGCAATCACTAAACGCACGCCCCCCACTGTAGCCGCTCGGCGTGGCACATGAGGGGCTGCGCTCGCTTCGCGCTCGCTTCGCCCGTGCGGCACAATGGAAACATGCCCCGCTCAAACCGTCCGCGCCGTCGTTCCGCTGCTCCCAAGGGTTCGCCGGAGCATGAGGAGCCGGATCTCGACAGGGCGCGGATGGGTGTGCCGTCCCGCGAGTCGGCGCCCGACGGGCAGTGGGCCGTGCGCTCCATCACAGCCAGCAATGCGCAAAAGGTGTACACGTGCCCGGGCTGCCACCGTGCAGTCCCGGCGGGCGTGGCACACCTGGTGGTGTGGCAGGAGGACGCCATGTTTGGCGCGGAGGCGGGCTTGCGTGATCGCCGGCACTGGCACAGCAACTGCTGGCGCGGGCGCAGTTACCGGTACAGATAGGCCGGTAGGCTAGAGGACATGGTTTTTGACCCCGCAACCCAAGACGTAGTTGATGTCCGCGCCGGCACCATTTTGCCCGCCGTCAGGGAAAACATTGAGCTGAGAACGGCCGACGGTTTGACCCTGGTGGGGGAGCTGGCGTTGCCGGCCGACGGCGTGGTGAAGGCGACGCTGATCACTCTCCATCCGCTGCCCACACACGGCGGCTTCATGGACTCGCACGTCTTCAAGAAGGCCTCCTACCGTCTGCCGGCCATGACAGGAATTGCCGTGCTGCGATTCAACACCCGGGGCACCTCCTCGCCGCGGGGCACCAGCGACGGGGCCTTCGAGGAGGGTCTGGGGGAACGGTTGGACGTCGAGGCAGCCCTCAGGTTTGCCGTTGACCGTGGACTGCCCCACCGCTGGCTGGTCGGGTGGTCCTTCGGCACGGAACTGGTGTTGAAGTACGGCGCCGTGGCTCCCGTGGCGGAGTCCATTGAGGGTGCCGTGCTCCTTTCGCCGCCGCTGCACAGGGCCACGGCTGCTGACCTGGGCGCCTGGGCCAGCTACGGCAAACCCCTGCGGGTGCTGGTGCCTGAATTTGATGACTACCTGCAGCCCGTGGCTGCCGCAGCGCGCTTCGCCGTGATTCCTCAGGCGCAGCTGGTGGCTGTTGACGGAGCCAAGCACCTCTGGGTGGGGGAGAAGTACGCTGCACGGGCCTTGACTGAAATAGCGTCGGCAGTTTTGGGCCACCCGGTGGAGCTGCCGGCCCAATGGCCTGCTGCTGTGGCGTCGCTTCCGGCCTAGGCGTTGGCATGCGGCCACGGGCAGCTCTGGACGCGGGGGCCGTTGTGGACATTCGAGGATGGCCGACCATGGGCGAATGTCCACATCGGCCCCCGCACCTGCCGGTACGGGGGCCGATGACCACTTTGGCCCCGGGAGGCGGGGGTGTGGGTGGCTAGTTCTTGTCCTGACGGGCAATGAAGACTTCGCGCACCAGCAGCATGACCGCCGCAGCTGTGGGGATGGCTATCAACGCACCCAGCACGCCCAACAAGCTGCCACCGGCGATGACTGAAATAACAGCCACTGCACCGGGGACGGCCACGGCTTTTTGCATGATGCGAGGGGAGATGAAGTACGCCTCAAACTGCAGATACGCCAGGTAGCAGATGGCATAGATGAGTGCCACTTGCCAGCCGCCCGTCAAGCTCACGGCAATGACCACCACCGCAGCGATCATGCCACCCACCAGCGGAATGAAAGCCAGCAGTGCCACCACAAAGGTCAGCAGGATGCTGAACGGCACGTTTAAAATGGTCATGATGATGAACGCGAAGCTGGCGTTGAGAACAGCAACACAAACTTGGCCAATGACGTAGTTGCCCACGCCGCGAGTGATTTCTTCGCTCAACTCTTCAACACGTGCCCGGCGCGAGCGTGGTGCCAAACGGTAACCCCACTTCTTGATCCCGGGCAGCGACGCCAGGAAGTACAGGCTCAATACCAACACGATCAACGTGCCAAAAAGTGCGTTGGCAATGGTGGTGCCCACACCGACCACGCCGCCGAAGATTCCGCCCACAGCCTGGGCGTCCTGGAAGAACTTGGCAACCTGGTCGTTGATGGTGTCCAGTACGTGGTACTGGACATCGAGTTGTTTAAAGAAGTCCGAATTCAAGAAGTCCTTGGTCCAGACCGGAGCCTTGTTCACCAGCTGGGTTGTCTGCTCAATGATGGTGGGAATCAGCGTGGCGAAGAAAATGGCCACAAGTCCCAGCAGAGCGCCCAGGACCAGGACTATGCCCAACGGGCGCGGCACTCCGCGCCGTTCCAGCCAACGGACCACAGGGTCCAGCCCCAGCGCAATGAAGAGGGCTGTCACTATCCACAGCAGCAACGACTCAGTGTTCTCCAGCATGTAGCTCAGGAACAAGGCGATGCCCACACCAACGGTGCCCATGAAGCCAAAGTAGATGGGATGGCGAAAAAGACTCGAGCCGGGCGCCGCATCGATGATGGCCTGGGTCGCCACGGCCTGCTCCTCCTGGCTTGTCTCAGCTGGCAGGTCAAAGCGCACCCGAGGCTGGGCGCCCGGAATCGGCTGAAGCACCTTTTTAGCCACCCAGGCCCGCCACCCTGTGGGGTGGGCCGTGCCATGGCCTGCCCCGGCCGCCGCCGCAGCAGCCACGGGGGCAGGGGGGAGCGACTGGTCCTGCGCATCGTTGGGCGCCGTCCGGGAGGTGCCGGAATCGGACTTTTCCGGCACCGCAGGGTCGGGGTGGGCTTGTGAAGAATTGGCCGCGTCTTCAGGGACGGGGCCACTTGCGCTTGATTCGGAGGACGAACTCACGGGTATTGCCTTTGCATCCAGGATTTTTTGCGGATGATTGGCTCCGCACCACAATTGTGACTAGACAGTACCAGCGCAGCCCGGCTGCGCCAGCATGCCACGGGTGTACCAACGTGAGATTGGTCAAATGGGAATGCCCTAAAGATAACGGTTCGGTTACCCTTGAAGTAACGATCACAGTAGTGTTCCGCCGATGTTAGGTAAGTTCTTGCGTTCAAAAATTGCAATTGTCCTGGCTATTTTGGGTTTGTTGGTGTTGGGTTCCGGGATTGGCCAGCGCACCATCTGGCTCCCTCCTGCCACGCTCACAGCGACCACAGCAGCTGATGTGAGCGCTGCGCCGCTGACAGTGATCAGCCCAGAGATGCTCAAATCCCGTGACGGCAAATTCACCCTCACCGTTAAAAGTGACGGCCCCATCCAGCTTGCTGTTGCGCGTGAGCGCGACATCATCGGCTGGATCGGCGATGCCGCCTATACGCAGGTGGAGGGCGCCAATGACGATTTCACGGCCCTGAGCGCACAGAGCAAGACCGGTGCCGCCACTGTTCCCAATCCGGCCGGTTCGGATATGTGGGTCAGCGAGGAAAAGGCCACCGGCGAGTTGACTTACACCTGGCAGGCCCCCGGTCATGGTGACTGGGCGTTGTTGCTCTCCTCCGACGGCAAGGCGCCCGCTCCGACAAATATTGCCATGACGGTTGACAATCAGGCCGGAACCCCTTGGGCCGTCCCACTGATGATCATCGGCTCGGCCATGCTGACAGTAGCTGCCTTGCTGTTCCTGGTGGCACCACGCAAGCCCAAGAGCGGCGTGCCAGCCCCTGCTGGCCGACGCTCAGCAGGCAAGGCCCCCGCCGATCCCGGCACGGGTGCCCTGGAAGTTGACAAGCTCGTGGCAGCCCGTGAGGCAGCCTCCCTGGCCGAGGCCAAGAAGGCCGAGCGGCCGGTTGAAGGCACCCGGAGCAGCGATGAGAAGACCCCGCCCGCTTTTGTCAGTGACGCCACCTCGGCCCTGCCGGCCCTCCTTCAGCCGCCCGCCGCCCAGGACGCCGCCGCGGACCAGGAGACCACCGTGGACGCCGGGCTCGAGCACGACCGGCACGGCAACGACGACAAGAACGGTACCGGGCGCGACGGTTCGGACGACGACTTCGCCCAGGGCCCCGGCAGTGATGACGATTCGGGTAGTGGCGAAGCAGACCCGACCACCGACGCTGCAGGGACGCCGGCCAAACCCGGTGCCACGCGGCAAGCCAAGAAGGACGCCAGGAAGAAGGGCAAGACTGACTTCAACGCCACCCCGGCTCCAACACCTACCACGCTCAGGAAAACCATGAACCACAAGTCCCGTTGGGGCGCGGCACTGGCAGTGGTCTTGGTGGCGGGCAGTGTTGGCCCGGCCGTTGCAGAAGATGCCACCAGCACGCCGCCCGCCAGCAGTGCAGCACCGAGTGCTGCCGCAAACGCCCCGGGCGTGCCGTCGCTGCTGGACAGTCAGGTTCAGCGCATCACCGCCTCTGTGGCCACTGTTGTGGCCTCCGGGGACAACGCCAAGAACGCCAAGGAATTGGAGTCCCGGGTCACCGGCATGGCGCTGGAAACGCGCACAGCCAACTACAAGATTCGCTCCAAGGTTGCCAAGCACGCCGCACCTGAACCCGTCAACGCAACACAGTTGCTGGCCAAGGTAGTCACCACCACCGAGGCTTGGCCCCGGACAGCGATGTTTGTCACCAAGGGTCAGAACAATGCGCTGCCGCAGTTGCTGACCTTGGTGCAGCAAGGCCCCCGGGATAACTACAAGCTGATCAAGGCCACACCCTTGTTGCCGGGCCAGACTTTCCCCACAGTGGATAAGGAAGGCACCAAGGAAGTAGCCGTGGGTGAGAGTGAGGGCCTGAAAATGAGCCCCACCGACGCCATCGCAGCCCTGAGCGACCGGTTGACCAAGGCCGACAGCAAGTTCAAGGATTCCTTCGACGACAGCGTCTACATCACCAGCGTGCTTGATGCACAGAAGAAGATCGTGTCCGACACCAAGGATGCCACCAACGTCTTCAGCCATACGGCCGACACCAAGACAACTGTTGCCATGCGCACTGCCGACGGCGGCGCCATGGTGGTGGTGGGCTACACCTTCGGTATTGATGCAACGTCCAAGGAAGATGCAACACTCACCGTGCCCGCCGACGCTGCCGTGTTCACCGGTGGGACCACAACCACCAAGGGCTTCTCCTTGAGCTACGCCGAACCTGTTGTCATGTACATCCCGCCGGCCTCCGACGACGGAAAGATCACCCTGCTTTCGGCCACCCGGGAACTTGTGGGCGGGAAGTTTAAGTAACCCAATAATTTCACCCGTGGCGAGATCACCCAAAAGCCGCGGGCCAGCACAGTTAGAGTGAATTCATGAGTCAAACTAGCCCCATGGCACCCAACGGAGCCCCCGGGATCAACCTCCGCGGCGCCGTCGACCTTTCAGCCTTGAAGAACCGGGCCACAGCTGCCCCGTCAACGGCATCGCCCTACGCTGTTGATGTCAACGAGCAAAGCTTCCAGGAACTTGTCCAGCTTTCCTCCAAGGTGCCCGTGGTGGTGCTGCTGGGATCGGCCCGCTCACATCAGTCCTCGGTGGTGGCGGGCGTGCTGGAAGAACTGGTGAACGAGTACGGCGGACAGCTTGCCTTGGGGCGGGTGGATGTGGATTCCAGCGCCCAGATTGCGCAGGCGTTTGGGGTCACGGCGGTTCCCACAGTTGTGGCCTTGATCAAGGGGCAGCCGGTGCCCATGTTTGAGGGCGAGTTGGCGGCGGAGCAGATCAAGGAGTTCTTTACCGAGCTCCTGAAGGTGGCTGCCAGCAACGGGGTCACAGGCAATTTGGGTGGTGCCCAGGAGCCGGAGACCACGCAGGAGCCGGAGTTGCCGCCGCTTCACCAGGCCGCCCGCGACGCCATCGACAGCGGTGACCTGGCGCTGGCCCAGGCCAGTTATGAGAAGGCGCTGGCGGAAATGCCATCCGACGCCGGTGCGAAGGCTGGTTTGGCGCAGGTGCAGCTCATGCGCCGCACGGCCGAACTGAATGTTGTGGACGCCGAGGATTTGCGGGCTCGTGCGGCCCGGGACCCGCACGATCTTCAGGCAGCCCTGGCGGTGGCCGATCTGGATGTGACAGGTGGTCACGTGGAGGATGCGTTTGTACGGATTGTGAAATTCATTGGCACAAACTTTGGGCCCGAACGGGACACGGCCAGGGTGCGGTTGTTGGAACTCTATGACGCCATTGGTGTCGGTGACCCCCGCGTTTCCGCCTCGCGTCAGGCCCTGGCCCGCGCCTTGTTCTAAAGCGCCAGCATTTCTGGCGGCTTCCCCGGCCGGGCGTACCGGGGACCAATCTCATCCTTTGGGATGCCTGGCTCACCCCGTAGTCGTTGTTAGGGTGTGCCTATGAACAACTCACAAGAGCAGGCAGTAGACACGGGGCCGCCAACGGCACTGTCCATCCGTGGCTTGACGAAGCGCTTTGGCAACAAGGTGGCCGTCGACGGAATAGATCTTGACGTCCCCGTCGGGTCCTTTTACGGACTGGTGGGACCCAACGGTGCCGGCAAAACAACCTCCTTGTCCATGGCCACTGGCTTGTTGCGTCCGGATGCCGGGCAGGTCTGGGTGCACGGGGTGGACGTGTGGCGCCATCCGTTGAAGTCCAAACGCCTCATGGGTTTGTTACCCGACGGCGTGCGGCTCTTTGACAGGCTGAGCGGTGAACAGCTTGTCAGCTACGCCGGGTTGTTGCGCGGCATGGACAAGGACACTGTGGCCTCCCGCGTCAAGGACCTGCTGTCGGCCCTCGACCTGAGCAAGGATGCCGGGACCTTGGTGGTGGACTATTCCGCGGGCATGACCAAGAAGATTGCCTTGGCGGCGGCGCTGATCCATGCCCCGAAACTGCTGGTGCTCGATGAGCCCTTTGAATCCGTGGACCCGGTGTCCGCAGCAAACATCCGCGACATTTTGCACGACTATGTTGTTTCCGGCGGCACCGTCATCGTCTCCAGCCATGTCATGGACTTGGTGCAACGCATGTGTGACCACGTTGCCGTGATTGCAGGCGGCCGTGTTCTTGCCGCCGGCACGGTGGATGAGGTGCGCGGCAGCCAAAGTTTGGAAGAGAAGTTCGTGGAGCTCGTGGGCGGACGCAAGGAGAATACGGGGCTGGCATGGTTGCGCACCTCGTAAGCCTGAAGCTGGCACTGCTGCGAAACTCGCTCAAACGCAGCCCCTGGCAAGTGGTGGGTTTGATTATTGGCGGGCTCTACGGCCTTGGCATGCTGGCCATGGTCCTGGTTGGTCTGGCCGCCTTGGGCGCGGGCGAGTCGGAGCTCGTTGGCACAGTGGTGACGCTTTCCGGAGCGGCACTGGTGCTTGGCTGGTTGATCATTCCCGTGGTCGCGGCGGGGCTTGATATGACGCTTGACCCGGCACGGTTCACCACCTATGCCATCCCGATGAAGTCAATGCTCACGGGCCTGTTGCTGGCGAGCTTTATTGGCATTCCCGGCGCTGTCACCATCCTCGCCTCGCTGGGGACAGCCATTTCGTGGTGGCGTCACCCCCTAGCCGCCCTGGTGGCATTGCTGTGCGGCGTGCTGGGTGCCGTGACGTGCATTGTGGCCTCGCGGGCCATCACGGCCGCCAGCACCAGCCTGGCTTCCTCGCGTCGCTTTAAGGATGCCAGCGGCGTTGTGGTGTTGCTTCCGCTGATGTTCATGGGGCCCATCCTCAATGGTGTGAGCTCAGGAGTCAGTGACTTCAAGGAGTACCTGCCGGCGTTGGCGCAGACGCTCTCCTGGACTCCCTTGGGTGCCGTTTGGTCGGTGCCCGCTGCCGTTGCCGGCGGTTCCTATGGTGCCGCCGGGCTGAAGCTGCTCATCGCCGTGGCGAGCATCGCCGCCCTGACCTGGATTTGGCAGGCCTGCCTGGGCAGGGCACTGGTCACTCCCGCCTTCGCCGGCGGTGGGCGCCGGGCAGGGGGGAAGCTGGGCTTCTTCAATTGGTTCCCGGCCACTCCCACAGGAGCCATCGCGGCACGCTGCCTCACGTACTGGTTCCGGGACCCGCGCTACAGCGCAGGCCTGCTCATGGCACCGTTGCTGCCGTTGGTGTTTGTTGTTGCGGGGATGCAGGTGGCCACCGAAACAGGGGATACCCAATCGCTGGGGATTGCGTTGGGACTGAGTGGGGCCCTTGCGGCGTTTCTGGTGGTGTGGTCCATCAGTGCAGATATTTCCTACGACAACACAGCCTTCGCCTTGCACATCGCCACAGCAGTCTCGGGGAAAGCTGACAGGACCGGGCGCGCTGTGGCTGCGGCCGTCCTGGCACTGCCGTTGGGCGTTTTATACGCGGCGATAGGTGCCGTGCTGGCCCATGACGTGGGCCAGCTGCTGGCAACGGTGGGTCTGGTGCTGGGAGTTGTGGGTTCCGGGCTTGGCCTGGCCAGTGTGTTCTCGGCCCGCTTTACCTTGAATGTGCCCTTGCCCGGTGAGAGCCCCATGAAGAGCAGGCCCGGCGGTGGATTGTCCTCAGTCCTGATTCAATTGGCCGGTTTTGTTGGCTTGGGCGTCCTGGTACTGCCCGAACTCATCCTTGCCATGGTGGCTTTAGCCACGGGGCAAATGCTCTACGCCTGGCTGGCCCTGGTGGTGGGCGTCGTCCTCGGCGCTGTGTTTTTGCTCGTGGGAATTCGCCAGGGGGCTGTCACCTTCAATCAACGGGCCCCCGAGTTGTTGCTTACCGTGTCGGTGGAGCGTTAACGGAACATCAGCAGAAATCGCTAAGGTTAGTGACATCACATCGGCGATATCTGGGAATTGCACAGGCACTTGCGTGTCGTGAAAGGAAGCGTGTTTCATGGAGGTCATTATCCTCCCCAGCCGTAAAGAAATTGGCGCCCTGGCAGCGGATGCCATCGAGGCCTTGATTCGGCAGAAGCCCACAGCCGTTCTTGGCCTGGCGACGGGATCCTCACCGCTGCCAATCTACGACGAGTTGGCCCGCCGCCACGACGTAGACGGGCTGAACTTCGAGCAGGTCAGCGGTTTTGCCTTGGATGAGTATGTTGGCCTGCCCATTGGCCACTACGAGTCCTACCGCGAAGTGATCCGCCGCGAGTTCACCAACCGGGTGGATGTTTCCACCGACAACGTGCACGGCCCGGACGGTGCCGCGGAGGACCTCGCCGCTGCCTGCCAGAACTATGAGGCCGCCATCAAGGCCGCCGGCGGAATTGACCTGCAGATCCTCGGTGTTGGCACCAACGGTCACATTGGTTTCAACGAGCCGGGTTCGTCGCTGGCCTCGCGCACCCGCATCAAGACGCTGGCCGAACAGACTCGCGCGGACAATGCGCGCTTTTTCGACAGCATCGCCGAGGTTCCCCACCACGTGGTCACCCAGGGCTTGGGCACCATCATGGATGCGCGACACCTGGTCCTGGTGGCCTTTGGCGCAGGCAAGGCGGGGGCCGTCCGCGACTTCGTCGAAGGCCCCGTCTCGGCGTCCTGTCCGGCGTCGATCCTGCAATTCCACCCCCGCGCCACGGTCATCATTGACGAGGCTGCGGCATCAAAGCTCGCCGGCGCGGCCACCTACCGCCACGCCTTTGACAACAAGCCGATTTGGCAGGGCGTCTAACAAGCTGCGGGGCCCGCACGCCAGGGGCCCCGCAGCAGCTCTCCTGCCGGGGGAATCGGAAGTTAGTCACATCACCAGCTTGGGGCCTCGGTGAGTCGCGAACGCGAAGCCGCTAGAATGGTTTCATGAGTTTGCCTCCAGACCCCCTCGAAAACCACCCCATGGGAAATCCTGAGCGCGGCGGTGGTTCCACCGCCGTGATCGAGCGTCAGGAATTGCGCCAGGAAGTAGAACCCGGCGACAGCGAGCGGTTCTCGCACTATGTTCGCAAGGAAAAGATCATGGAATCGGCCATGACAGGCGAGCCAGTCGTGGCCCTGTGCGGCAAGGTCTGGACCCCTGGCCGGGATCCGCACAAGTTTCCTGTCTGCCCCGACTGCAAAGCCATTTACGATGGTTTGATGCCCGAGGGCGGCAACGGCAAGGGCAAAGGCCCCAAGGAACCCAAGAAGTAGCTGGGTTTCACCCCAATGATTTGAGACGGCCCCTGGCCGTTGTTTTACCGTGCCCGGTTCCGGGCACGGGGTACAGCACGAGGTGACAAGGATGGCGGAGATTTCGTGACGGAGACATTGTTTGGTGGCCCGTCGCTGCCTCCGGCCTACCCTGAGCGTGCCGCCTGGGGAACAGCCCAAAAACTTCGAGCCTGGCAGAGCGAAGCCATGGAGAAGTACTTTGTGGGGAACCCCAAGGACTTCCTTGCCGTGGCTACACCGGGCGCCGGCAAGACCACCTTTGCCTTGCACGTTGCCACCGAACTCATGGCCCGTGGCACCATCAACAGGGTCACGATCGTCACCCCAACCGACCACCTCAAACGCCAGTGGGCGGATGCGGCGGCCAAGGTGGGCATAGCGATTGACCCGAACTTTAAGAACGCCGACGGCCGGCACGGCAAGGGCTTTGTTGGCGTCGCCGTAACGTACGCGCAGGTGGCCAGCAAGCCCATGCTGCACAGGGCCAAGACCGAGGGCGCACGGACGCTTGTCATCATGGATGAGATCCACCACGGCGGCGACGCGCTGAGCTGGGGCGACGGCATCCGTGAGGCTTTTGACCCGGCCGCCCGCCGCCTAGCCCTGACGGGAACGCCGTTCCGCTCCGACACGGCAGCGATTCCCTTTGTGGAATACGCCGAGGACCGCGACGGGATCCGCCGGTCCAAGGCCGACTACACCTACGGCTACGGCGAAGCGCTCAAGGACCATGTTGTTCGCCCGGTCATGTTCATGGCATATTCGGGCCAGATGCGCTGGCGGACGAGTGCCGGCGAGGAGATGGCTGCGACGCTGGGGGAGGCCGTCACCAAGGACGTCACCTCCCAGGCTTGGCGCACGGCACTGAACCCGGCGGGGGAGTGGATTCCGGCCGTGTTGGCGGCGGCGGACAAACGTCTCACCGAGGTGCGCCGTGCAGTGCCCGACGCCGGTGGCCTGGTCATTGCCACCGACCACGAGGACGCCCGCGCCTATGCCGCCCAGCTGAAGAAGATCACGGGGGACTCACCCACAGTTATTTTGTCCGACGACGCCAAGGCTTCGGATAAGATCGACGCGTTTTCTGCCGGCGAGAAGCGTTGGATGGTCGCCGTGCGGATGGTCTCCGAAGGTGTTGATGTGCCCCGCCTTGCCGTGGGCGTCTACGCTACCTCCACGGCAACACCCTTGTTCTTTGCCCAGGCCGTGGGCCGCTTTGTGCGTGCCCGCAAGAGGGGGGAAACGGCGTCGATCTTCCTGCCCTCGGTGCCGAACCTGATGGAACTGGCCAACCAGCTGGAGCTGGAACGCGACCACGCCCTGGACCGCCCGGACAAGGACCCTGACGGTTTCATCGAAGAAGATGCCGAAATGGAGGAGGCCAACCGCGAGGAGAAGGCCTCCGACACCCTGGAGAAGTTTAAGTTTGAGGCGCTGGAATCCCAGGCGTCCTTTGACCGGGTCTTGTTCGACGGCGGCGAGTTCGGCACCGGCGGGGCCATTGGCAGCGAGGACGAACTGGACTTCCTGGGCATCCCGGGCCTGTTGGATGCCGAGCAGATGGGTGTCCTGCTGCGCCAACGCCAGGCGGACCAGCAAAGCCGACGACGCCGGAGCTCCCCGAGCGCGGCGGAGCCGGAAGCCCCGCCGCTGATCGATCACAGGATGCTGATGGAGCTGCGCAACGAACTGGCCAAAAACGTCTCAGCGTGGAGTGCCCGCTCCGGGATGCCGCACGGCATGGTCCACAGCGAGCTGCGCCGCATCTGTGGCGGACCGGCCGTGGCCCAGGCCAACGAATCCCAGTTGCAGACGCGGATGAAGAAGCTCCAGGACTGGTTCATCGGCCGCAAATAGATCTGACCCGCAGAAAACGCCGAAAATTCACGATTTGGAGGTGATTCTCGCCGTTTTCTGCGGGTCAGTTCTTGGGCCCACGCGCCCGAGGGGTCCCCAGCCGAGCTTGCGAGGCTGGGGAGGGCGTGGGGACTACTTGACTTCCACGCCCGCGTCTTGGAGTTCCTCCAACGCTGCTTCGCTGGCGTCCTCGTCCACGCCGGCGATGTAGTCGCGCAGCACAGTGGTGTTGTAGCCGGCGTTGACCGCATCTAGTGCCGTGGCCCGGACGCAGTGGTCGGTGGCGAGGCCCACAATGACCACGTCCTGGACGTCGTTCTCGCGCAGCCAGTCATCCAGGCTCAGGGGGGACTCGGCGTCCTCATCGGCGGACTCGTGGGCTTCACGTTCGCCCACGGCAACCTCATCTTCGGGGGCGAGGAGGCCGTCGAAGCCCGAGTAGGAGGCGTCGAACTTGCCCTTGCGGAAGTAGGCGTCAATGTCCTCGGTGTCCAGGTTGCGGTGCAGGGCGGCACCCTTGGATCCCGCGACGCAGTGGACGGGCCAGCTGGTACGGAAGTCAGGGGTATCCGAGAAGTGGCTGCCCGGATCCACATGCCAGTCCTGGGTGGCGACGATGAAGTCAAAGTCGGGTGCGTCGGCGATCAGTTCGGTGATCTCGCTGGCAACATCAGCCCCGCCAGTCACGGCAAGTGAGCCACCTTCGCAAAAATCGTTCTGGACATCAATAATAATCAGGGCCTTGGCCATGAGTAACTCCTTTAGTTCTTTGCGGTTGTTGCTTGTTCGTATTCGGTGGGGATGACTGCATCCCCGCGCTGGAGCCGGCGGGCAGCTCCTGGCAATTCAGCCATGGACGCTGCGTGGCGGGCTGTGGCTCGCACCACACCCTCGGCGCCTGTCCACCCGGGCGTGAGGACGCCGTCGCGCACGAACCGGGCCAGCAAGGGCCTGTCGTTGCTGTCGGCCGCCGGCTCGTGGCCAATGCCCACAATTTCCGCTGTGGCGATGCCGGCGCCGTTCAGGCGGCGCGTGGCGTACTTTTTCCCGCCCACGCTGGCCTTGTTCTTGGCAGCCTTGGCGACAGCGACAAACTCGCCGTCGTCACCTTCGCGGGAGACAAGTTTGTACACCATGGAGGCTGTGGGGGCGCCGGAACCAGTCACCAGGGACGTCCCGACGCCGTATGAATCCACGGGGGCGGCGGCCAGGGCGGCAATGGCGAACTCGTCAAGGTCGCTGGTCACAGTGATGCGGGTGCTCGTGTTCCCGAGTGAATCCAACAGGGCCCTGACGTCACGCGCCTGGGCCAGCAGGTCCCCGGAATCCAGCCGGACGCCGCCCAGGGCGGGGCCCGCAATGGCGACAGCCTTGCGGACGGCTGCTTCGACGTCGTACGTGTCAACCAGCAGCGTGGTGCCGGCGCCCAGGGAACCGATTTGGGCCCGGAAAGCTGCCTCCTCGGAGTCGTGCAGGAGGGTGAAGGAATGGGCGGCCGTGCCCTGTGTCAGGACGCCGTAACGCAACCCGCACTCAAGGTTGGAGGTGCTGTGGAAACCGGCGATCACGGCCGCACGGGAGGCAGCAACAGCCGATTCCTCCTGCGTGCGCCGCGAACCCATCTCAATGCACGGACGGGCGCCGGCAGCACCTATCATCCGGGACGCGGCGGAGGCGATGGCCGAGTCGTGGTTGAGCACCGAGAGCACATACGTCTCCAGGATGCAGGCCTCGGCAAACGTGGATTCAATGGTCAGAATGGGCGAATTGGGGAAGTACAGTTCGCCCTCTGCGTAACCGTAGATGTCCCCGGAGAACTTGAAATCAGCCAGCCAGGCGAGGGTTTCGTCGTTGACAACGTTGTTTTTGGCCAGGAAATTCAGCTCGTCGGGGCCAAAGCGGAAATGCTCCAAACCTTCCAGGAGGCGCCCCGTGCCGCCTACAACGCCGTAGCGGCGGCCATCGGGCAGGCGCCGGGCAAAGGCCTCAAACACGCTGCGGCGATGCGCGGCGCCGGAGTGCAACGCTGCCTGCAGCATTGTCAGCTCATAGTGATCAGTAAACAATGATGTGCGGGGGTGGCCCCAGTTTGATGGCGTAGTCACGGAATTTACTTTAGTGCGGCAACACTAGAATGGACACATGAGTGTCAGCACAGCCCCGGAAACAGTCCGGGAAGTCTCGACCAGCGAACTCATCTCCGCGGACATTCCGTGGGAATTGATCGTGTGGAACGACCCGGTTAATTTGATGAGCTACGTCAGTTACGTCTTCCAAAGTTATTTTGGCTATTCAGAGGCGAAGGCGGCGAAATTAATGCTCCAAGTTCATACGGAGGGCAAATCCGCCGTGGCCCATGGAGCAAAGGAAAAAATGGAAGCACACGCTGTTGCCATGCACGGATTCGGCTTGTGGGCGACGGTTCAGTTGGGCGGCAACCGTGGCTAAGGCCTTCTCCGCCGGGCGCCGCGGCATTACCGGATACCTGGAACCGGCCGAACGCGATCTGTTGCGCAAACTTTTTGCCGACATCATCACCATGCTCGAGCCCGACTCGCCGGCCCACGAGGACCCGCTCGCGGCCCTGATTGGCCTTGACATGGATGTGGTGGTGCCGGCCGATCCAGCCCTCCTGCGCTTGCTGCCCGATGCCGTAACGGACGACGACGACGGGGCCCTTGAGTTCCGCCAGCTCACCGAGCGTTCGCTGCGGGAAACCAAAATCGGGGCGTTGCGCGCAGCCTCAATGGCTTTGGACTCCGAGAAGCTGGTGTTGGATCCCGACGCGGCCAAACTGTGGGCCATGGCCCTGAACGACATCCGGCTGGTACTGGCCGAAAGGCTCGGTATCCGTGACGAGGCCGACGCCGAGCGGGTCCATGAGGTGCAGGACTGGGGTGACGCCGAGGATGTGGACAGCTACCTGAGCCTTGTCTACAACTTTGTCTCCTGGCTCCAGGAGAGCCTTGTCCAAGCCATGCTGGTAACACTGCAACGCGCCAAGTAGCTGTGTCGTTGGCCGCAATAGCCACAGCTGAGCCGGCAAACAAACTATTGTTGGGACGATCATGAGCACACAACAAAGAACAGCCCCAACGGCAGCCGCCGGCGCCACTGGGGCGCAAGGCACGCTGTCCGAGCGGGCCATCGGCATTTTTGATTCCGGCGTGGGCGGACTGACAGTGGCGCGGGCCGTGATTGACCAGTTGCCCAACGAATCCATCATGTATGTTGGCGACACGGCCAACGGCCCCTATGGTCCGCTGCCCATCGCCGAAGTCCGCGCCAATGCGCTCGGTATTATGGATGAGCTGGTTGACTCCGGCGTTAAATTGCTGGTCATCGCGTGCAATTCAGCGTCGGCGGCAGTGCTGCGGGATGCCCGGGAACGCTACACGGCCCGCTACGGGATCCCCGTCATCGAAGTGATTCAGCCGGCCGTTCGACGCGCCGTGGCAGCTACTCGCAGCGGTAGGGTCGGCGTCATCGGCACCGTGGCAACGGTTGGTTCGCGAGCCTATGAAGACACCTTCGCGGCAGCCCCCGACCTAAGCATCACCTCCGCGGCGTGCCCGGATTTTGTGCGCTTTGTGGAGTCGGGCATCACCGCCGGTGCCGAGTTGCTCACGACCGCCGAGGAGTACCTGGCCCCGCTGAAGGCAGCCCAGGTGGACACCTTGGTCCTGGGCTGCACGCACTACCCGCTGCTGACGGGTGTCATCTCCTACGTGATGGGCGACTCTGTCACCCTGGTTTCCAGCGCCGAGGAAACAGCAAAAGATGTGTACAAGGCCCTGGTCAGCCACGATTTGGAACGCGGGTCGAAGCAGCCGCCCACCCACAATTTCCTGTCCACCGGTGACGCGGCCGGCTTCGGCGTGCTGGCCAGACGATTCCTGGGCCCGGAAGTGCGTGGCGTGGAACAGGTCAGTCATGTGGCCGCCCATTACCCCACGGGGTCCCTGGCCCGCATCACCCCCGACATGCTCGCCGCAGCCCGCAAGGATGCCGGCGGCCCGGCGGTCACACACGTCTCCAATTTTGTTTTGGCCGATTCGATGGGCAGACTTGCTAGTCCGGGAACAGTTGCGGGGGAGCACACATGAAGTTGACGATCGTTGGATGCAGCGGGTCTTTCCCCGGTCCGGCGTCGCCCGCGTCCTGCTACTTACTGACAGCGCACGACGGCGTGAGGCCCTGGCGAGTACTGATCGACCTGGGCAGCGGGGCCTTGGGGGCGGCGCAAAAGTACATGGATTTGGAAGACATTGACGCCATCTTCCTGAGTCACCTCCACCCCGATCACTGCATGGATCTGTGTGGTTTGCACGTAGCTGTCCGGTGGAGCCCCAATGGCTGGAACCGTGAGCGGATCTCCGTGTGGGGTCCTGCTGAAACGGCTGACCGGCTGGCCACCGCCTACGGACTCGATCTTGATCCGGGCATGCATGGGGAGTTTGACTTCCAGAATTGGCGCGAGCGCGAGGCTGTCACGGTGGGTCCCTTCACGGTGACGCCCTACGCTGTGAACCACCCGGTCCCGGAAGCCTATGCGCTGCGGGTCGAGGTCACAGAGTACGATGGCACCGGCCTTGACCGTACGGCCGTCATGACATATTCCGGGGACACCGACAGCTGCCAGGGCTTGGAAGATGCGGCCCGGGACGCGAACCTGTTCCTGTGTGAGGCAGCCTTTCAGGAGGGCCGCGACGATGCCATCAAGGACGTCCACCTCACCGGAAAGCGCGCCGGCGAGGCGGCAGCCCGGGCCAACGTCAAGCGGCTGCTGCTGACCCATATTCCCGTCTGGACAGACACCAACACGGTGGTGGCAGAGGCCAAGGACGTGTATGTCGGCGACGTTTCCGCGGCCGTGGCGGGCGTGCACTACACCATCTAGTTTTTTGCTGTGTTCGGCGCCAATATCGTCCCAAAGGAGCATCCTTTTTAGATACTCTTCCGGTTAGGCTCGACTCAAGACGCGACGGACAACACCGTCGAACATGAGCAGAAAAAGGATGCCAGCCATGAGTGAATTGCCGCGCTACACCCCAGAACCTGAAGCCTTCGTGCCCGCGCAGGCGCCCACAGTCCCGCCGATCATGAACACCATCTTCTTCATGCTCCTGGGTGCGGCAGTGCTGCACATCGTGGCGACCATTTTTAGTGTCATGAGTGTTACCTCGCCGACGTTCCGAGCAGACATCGAGCGTCAGTTTCAGGCTCAGAACGTCCCGGGAATCACCCCCGAGATGATTGACACAACCGTCATGTTCACCTTGTTAACCTCCCTTGCCCTTGGCCTTGTTGGCGTCATTGTGTACGTAGTGATTGGCCTGTTCATCAAGATGGGGATGGGCTGGGCACGCATTGTGGGTGTCGTATTGGCAGCCTTGTCATTGGGTCAGTTTGTTGGCTTGACCATGCCCGGCGGGATCGCCACCATCTTGCAGGTGCTGCTCGGCATTGTGGCCATGGTTCTATGCTTCACCGGTCCGGGCGCTGCCTTCTTCACGGAGAAGAAGAACTACAAGCTGGCGAGCAAGACCCGCTAACTTGGGGCTTTCCCGTCCGGCCGGCACCTCGAGGTGGCTTCCATCACCGGCTGGCAGTTGTCACCAATGCTGACCTTGGCTGCGAGATGCATGGTTGCACGCAGCATTCTGCGGCTAAGGTCAGCACTCGATGCCGCTCGCCGCGCTTGTGGCCGCTCGGGCGCTAGCGCCGTCGCACCCTCCCAAACCTCGCTTCGCTCGGCCCGGGTCCCTCGGGCGCTAGCGCCGTCGCACCCTCCCAAACCTCGCTTCGCTCGGCCCGGGTCCCTCGGGCGCTAGGCTTGTCACCATGACATCCACTGAAACTGTTTCCTTGCGCTCTGACGGGCGCAGCAATGACCAACTCCGCGACATCACCATCACCCGCGGCTGGTCCAAGCAGGCCGAAGGCTCGGCCCTGATCGAATTCGGCAACACCCGGGTACTCTGCACAGCATCGCTGACCCCGGGCGTTCCGCGCTGGCTCAAGGGCGAAGGCAGCGGCTGGGTCACGGCCGAATACGCCATGCTGCCGCGGGCCACCAACACCCGAAATTCCCGCGAATCCGTCAAGGGCAAGATCGGTGGACGCACCCACGAGATCTCCCGCCTGATCGGGCGTTCACTGCGTTCGATCATCGACACCAAGGCCCTGGGCGAAAACACCATCGTGCTGGACTGTGACGTCCTGCAGGCCGACGGCGGCACCCGCACGGCAGCCATCACCGGCGCCTACGTGGCCCTGGCCGACGCCATCGCGTACGCCAAGGAAAACAAGCTGATCGCCAAGAACGCCCAGCCGCTCATCGACACTGTGTCGGCGATTTCCGTTGGCATCATCGACGGCGTCCCCATGCTTGATCTGCCGTACGTCGAAGACGTGCGCGCGGAGACAGACATGAACGTTGTTGTCACAGGCTCCGGCAAGTTCGTCGAGGTCCAGGGCACTGCCGAGGGTGCGCCGTTTGACCGCGACGAACTCAACCAACTGCTGGACCTTGCCCTCATTGGTACCACCGAGCTGACACGCATTCAGCGCGAAACCCTCGGCCTGTGATGAGCTCACCCAAACTGGTTTTGGCCACCCACAACCAGGGCAAGCTGCGCGAACTGCGCGAACTGTTGCGCGGCCAGGTGCCGGGTTTGGATGTTGACACTGACGTGGTCGACGCCGGGGCCATCCACGCCCCGGATGTGGCCGAAACTGGTGTCACGTTCGCACAGAACGCCTTGCTGAAGGCGCGCGCCGTGGCACAGTTCAGTGGAGCCCTGGCCATCGCCGACGACTCCGGGCTGGCCGTTGATGTGCTCGGTGGCGCGCCCGGGATCTTTTCCGCCCGCTGGGCCGGGACGCACGGCGATGACACGGCAAACCTCAACCTGCTACTGGCCCAGCTCTCCGACATTGCCCCCGAGCACCGCGGCGCACGTTTTGTGTGTGCTGCCGCATTGGCAAGTCCCGACGGCAGTGCAGACCTCGTCGAGGAGGGGACCCTGGCCGGGACCTTGCTGAGCGGCCCTCGTGGCGAGGGCGGATTCGGCTACGACCCCATCTTGCAACCCCACGGCCTGGACAAGTCCTGCGCGGAGCTGACAGGTGCGCAGAAGAACGCTATCAGTCACCGCGGCAACGCGTTCCGTGCTCTGCTGCCACACATTGTCAAGGCGCTCGCCTAGCCCAGTCCCGCTTAAGACGCGCTCGTGAGGGCAAACAAAAGGCGACCCCCGGCACCTAGGCCGGGGGTCGCCGTCGTACGTGGTGCTAAGCCTTCTTGGCCTTGCGGCTGTTCAGAAGTGCCTTGGTGCCTTCGATGACCATCGGCAGCACCGAGACGAACACGATCGCCAGGAAGATGATGTCAATGTTCTCCCCGACCCAGGCGTACTGGCCGAGCCAGAAGCCCAGGAAGGTCACACCGACGCCCCACAGGGCCGCGCCGATCAAGTTGAAGAGGATGAAGGTGCGGTAACGCATCTTGGCGACCCCGGCGATCACGGGGACAAAGGTGCGCACGATCGGCACGAAACGGGCCAGGACGACGGCGCGGCCGCCAAAGCGCTCAAAGAATTCGTGCGCCCGGGTCACATAGCTTTGCTTGAAGAGGCGCGAATCGGGCCGCTTGAAGATGGCCGGTCCAGCCTTGTTGCCGATGAGATAGCCGACCTGGTCGCCAAGGAATGCCGCCGCAAAGATGCACATGGCAAAGAACGGCAGTGAGACGTCCAGGGCTCCGGTGGCCACCAAGAGGCCCGCGGTGAACAGCAAGGAGTCACCGGGCAAAAAGAATCCCACCAGCAGGCCCGTTTCGGCAAACACGATGCCGCACACCAGCAGCACGATCCACGGCGCCAGGGCAGGATCGCGCAAGAAGACGTCCGGGTTGAGCCAGTCGGGTAAGAAGCCCAGCATCGGGGCGGGGCCGCGGCCCAGCATCGCGGGCAGGGCAAAGTCACTCAAGGCAGAAATGATCACAGCTCAAGGTTACGGCACCTCGCTGAGGGAAACCTCCATGCGAAAAGCCTTGACAAACCCCGGCCAGGTTATAGGGGTAGTTACATGAGTAATGAACCAATGGGGCCGCTGGCCGGTGATCGATGACAGCAAGCCGATCTTCTTGCAGATTGCTCAGATGATCGAAAACGACATTGTGGAGCGAGTCCTTGCCGAAGAGGTCCAGGTCCCGTCCACGAATGAGTTCGCGGCCTTCCACAGGATCAACCCGGCCACGGCGGCCAAGGGCGTCAACCGCCTGGTCGACGACGGGATCCTTTATAAGAAACGAGGAATTGGCATGTTTGTCGCCGCCGGAACCCCCGCCGTGTTGATGACCCGGCGCCGTGAAGAATTTTACGAACGGTTTGTCCGCCCCTTGGCCAGTGAGGCGCGCAAGTTGGGGATCGACGGCGGTCAGCTGGCGGAAATGCTGGCCCGGGACCCGGGCGCAGGAGCAGAAAAGACCAGAGCCAATGCGAAAGAAGGCGCGTTATGAGCACACCCGTTGTTCAGGTGAAGGACCTTCGCCGGCGCTTCCGTGACGTCCAAGCCCTTGACGGTGTCAGCCTCAGTATGGAGCAGGACAAGATCTACGGACTGTTGGGCCGCAACGGTGCCGGCAAAACAACCCTCATGTCCATCCTGACGGCTCAAGGCTTTGCCAGCGGCGGATCCGTCAGGGTCTTCGACGAGCACCCCTAAGAAAACGAAAAAGTGCTCAGCCGGATTTGCTTCATCCGCGAATCGCAAAAGTACCCGGATGACTTCAAACCGGTGCACGCCTTCAAGGCGGCGGCGTTGTTCTACAAGAACTGGGACAACACGCTGGCCCCGCAATTGGCCAAGGACTTCGCGCTGAGCTGACGTTTTTCGACGAACCGTATCCGGGGCTGGACGCCGTGGCCCGGCAACTGTTCTACGACAGGCTGCTAGCCGATTATGCGGAGTTCCCGCGCACAATAATCTTGTCCTCGCCCCTGTTTGATGAGGTGGCCAATCTGCTAGAACACGTCATCATCATCGACAACGGCCGCATCCTCATCGACGACGACGCCGAGAACATCCGCGGATCGGCTGTCAACATTGCCGGCACCAGCGCCCGCGTCGAAGCCGCCGGCCGCCGGATCCTGCACAGGGAGAGCATCGGGGCGTTGCTGCCCCTCTCCCTTGACGGTGCCCTGACAGCCGCCGAGCGCCGCGAAGCCCAGGAGCTTGGCCTGGAATTGGGCCCGGTGTCACTACAGCAGTTTGTGATCAGAAAAACACTCGAGGCCGGTACCGCCCCGCAGGCTCCGCCGCCGACTCGCCGACGCAGGCCACAGGGAACACCAGGACAGGAGTATCACGATGAACCGCGCACTAGGAGTTGCCAAAATGCAGCTCATCAACAAATGGACGTTCCTGGGCATACCGGCGGTGATCATTGCCGGATCGTTCCTGCTCAGCATGGTCATTTGGGTCCTGATCCCCGACTCTGTAGGGGTGAAATACTCCGGCGCCGGGCAAGCTGTATGTGGTTCTGGGGTTCATCGAGAGCGCCACCAACGGCTGGAATGTGCAGGGCCGCATGTTCGCCCTCTCCTGGGTGGCCGAGCGATCCTGGTTTATCCAGTGGTTCTTTTACTTCATCATGATGTTCTAGTTCCTGCTGGGCTTCTGGTCCGCCACCGTCTACAAGCGCTGGCAGGCAACAGGGACGCTTGTCATGTGCCTGTCCCTGGCGGTGCTGCTGGTGGGTGCGATCGCGCTCATCACGGTGCAGGGCTGGTGGCCGGCCGTGGGGGCGTGGGCCATCACGCTGACACCGGCGAGCATTGGGCTGCTGGTTTTGGCCCTGGTACTGATGCCAGGCGTTGGCGCCTACCTGACCCTGCGCCGGGCCACACCCTAGCGAAGTCTTTTCAGGTGAGCCCGACGCCGGAGGGAGAGTTCCGGCGTCGGGCCCGCCTTTGCGTGCGGGCCGGGCAGGAGATGCGCGCAGAGTCCGGGGCGAGGGGTAGCCTTGAGAGGTGCCACTGGACTTTACTGCCATCGATTTTGAAACTGCCAACGGATTTAGGGGATCGCCCTGCTCCGTGGGTCTGTCAAGGGTCCGTGGCGGGGTGATTGTTGAGGAAGGCTACTGGCTCATGCGCCCACCGGTTGGGCATGATCACTTCGACTCCCGCAACATCACCATTCACGGGATCACCCCGGACGACGTCGCCACTGCGCCGCGTTTCCGTGAGGTCTTCCCTGCTGTGCTGGACTTTATTGGCCACGACGCCCTGGTGGCGCACAACGCCGCGTTTGACATGGGCGTGATCCGTTCGGCGTCGGAGGTCTCCGGCATGGCCTCGCAAGCTTTTGACTATGCGTGCACTGTGGTCCTCTCCCGGAAGAACTATTCCCTCCCGTCGTATTCGCTGCCGTTCGTGGCCGAGGAAGCCGGCGTGCCGCTGCGCAACCACCACGACGCCACCGAGGATGCGCGGGCCTGCGCCGGCATCATGGTGGACATTGCCGCCAAACATGGCGCCGGCAGTGTCCGGGACGTTTTTACCGCCATGAAGCTTGCCATGCCGCACGTTGACGCCTATGACCCGGCACGGGATGAGATGTCCAAGGCCACCCGCTCGGCCTTGGAGAAGATGGCCGACATGAAGGCGGGACGGACCGACGGAACCGCCCGCGGTGGCCGTTCCAGCTGGTCCACCGAAGGCCCCAACCCGGTGCCGAACGAGCACGCCGATATTTCCCACCCCCTGTACGGGCAGACGCTGGTCTTCACGGGAGACCTGAGTGTGGGGCGCCCCGAGGCGAAGTTGCGGGCCGCTGTGTACGGTGCCCAATGCGCCAGCAATGTGACGCTTAAAACCACCGTGCTGGTGGTGGGCAGCGGCTTCACTGCCACCGATCTGCGCAGCGGCCGGCTCACCTCCAAAGCGCAGCGGGTGCTGGAACTACAGCGCCGCGGTCAGGGCATCGAGGTGCTGTCCGAGGGCGAATTCATGCAGATGATCGGCTAAACCCGCTCGCCGGCGGTGCCGTAACGGCGTGCTTGCCCACTGGTGCGCACGGCGCGGCTGCGCCTAGGATGCTTCCATGGACCATCCGCGAATGTACGACGACGATGATCCGCTCCTGCTCCGGCTGCGGGCCCTGTGCCTGGCCTTCCCGGAGGCCACCGAGAAGGAGATTTTCGGCAGGCCAACGTTTAGGTGCGGCAAAATCTTTGCGTACTACGGCCAGGGCCAAAGCGGGAACCCTCGCCCGGCCTCCATCGCGGTGCTCCCCGAACCGGACGAACGTGAGGCGCTGCTGGCAGATTCGCGATTCTATCTTCCCGCCTACATTGGCCCGTACGGCTGGGTTGGCTTGGATCTCGACCTGGCCACGCCGGATTGGCAGGAAATTGCTGAGCTGCTGGACAGCTCCTACCGCCGGATTGCGCCGGCAAAATGCCTGGCGATACTGGAGCGCGACGGGTCGCCGGCGGACCGCCGGCACTAGCTACCAGTTGCCCCCGGCTGTCACACGGGGCAACAATGCTGTCTTTGAGGGGGCCCGGAGTTCTACTGTGGGGACATGACCCAGCTAGCGAGGACCCAACCGGCGGCAGACTTTGTGCAGCTTTCCCGGCCCAGTGCGCTGAAGCGGTTCTTCGCCTTCCCCAACCCGGTGAACGAATACGCTGCGCGTTTCACCGCCGGGATAGTTGTGGTGTTGGCGCTGGCGGCTGTGGTCGGCTCACTGGTGTGGTTGGTGGGACTCATCGCAGCAGGTTTCGTGTTGCGCGTGGCTTTCGGTCCGCGCATTTCCCCGGCCGCCCTGCTGTCCGTGAAGGTGCTGGCCCCACGCCTGGGCGCACCCAAACTGGTGCCGGGCCCGCCCAAGCGCTTTGCGCAGGGGATGGGCGCCGTTTTGTCCATTGCCGCGTTCGTCCTGCTCCTGAGCGGTGCGGCACTCATTGGCTGGTTGCTCATTGTTGTGTTGCTGATGGCTGCGTCGCTGGAGGCGTTAATCGGCCTGTGCCTTGGCTGTGTGATCTTTGGCTGGCTCGCCCGGCGCGGACTCATCCCGGCCGGAATCTGTGCCGAATGCGCCAACGTCACCCGGCGCAGCAGCTAAGCGCGCCCGAACCCAGTCATTCCCCTGTCGTGAGAGCGATGAACTCCGCGCCCAGATGCCGAATCAGCGCAGGCGCCTCAGCCAGCGTCAGCCACGACGGCGGCAGGGCAGCCTCCCCGTACAACGCGCCAAGGATGTTCCCGGCAATGGAACCGGTGGAGTCGCTGTCACCACTGTGGTTCACGGCCAATCGCAGCGCCGCCAAGAAGTGCTCAACGGGCGACGCCGCTGGTGCGGCGGTGGCCAGCACGGCGTAGAGGGCAACTGCCAGGGCCTCCTCCGCCACCCAGCCCAAGCCCAGCGCAGCGGTGAGCGCGTCACCGACAAGGGGTTCGCCGTCGTGCGCTGACAAGGTGAGCGCCGCGTCGAGGCGGGCCATGAGATCGGCGTCGGGGGAGGCCTCGGCAGCCGCACGGTCCCTGGCAGACTCGGCCGCGGCCCGGAGCGGAACACCACCGACCACCAGCTCATGGACGAGCCAGCTAAACGCCCCTGAGCTCTGGCGTGCGGAAGGGTGTCCGTGGGTCAGGGACGCGGCGTCGGCACTCATTTTATAGACGGTTTCGGATTCGATGTTGGGCAGCAGGCCGTAGGGTGCCGAACGCATCACCGTCCCGCAGCCCTTTGAATCAAGGTTCACAGGGCGGAAAGCCGTGCCCATCTCGCCCGTGGCGAGGCCACTCAGGCAGGCGTTTCCCGGGTGGCGCTGGTGGTGCAGCACGCTCTGGGCATCAATCCAGCGCGGCGCCTGCTCGGGGGCGTGCTCCGCGCCCGGGACGCCCTGAGTCTTGAACCAGCGCAGATACGCCAGCCACTGGCAGGCGTTGATGTCGGCGCCCACCCCGCTGTTGGCCCATTCCAAGACATCCAGCAAACCATCCAGGGTGTACAGGGTCATCTGGGTGTCGTCGGAAAAATGCGCGGGGCCCCGGGCCTGGGACAGATCCACCAAACCGGAGGGGCCGTACCTGGCCGTGATCTGCGCCAGCGAATCAAATTCCACCAGGTAGCCGAAGGCGTCACCCAGCGCACCTCCCATGAGTGTTCCCTGGACGCGGCTGGCAAAGCTGGCCGCTGGTTCACCGGGGGGCTGCGCTGCAATAGTCATGCCACCAATTTACCGTTCCTCGCCCGGACATCTGTGCCCAGTAGACTCGTAACTGAACAACCACCCCACACGGATGAGGAGACCCATGGGCGAGCCTGCTTGGCGCCGGACCGGGAAAACGCCCGACTACAGGTTTACCCTGGCCAACGAGCGGACCTTCCTGGCCTGGGTGCGCACAGCCCTGGCCCTGCTGGCAGGCGCCGTGGCCCTTGACCAGCTCGCCCCCGAGATTGCGCCGCCACTGGTTCGGATCATCTTGTGCATGGTGCTGGCCCTGATCGGTGCTGTCCTTGCCGTGGTGAGTTACCGGCGCTGGGCGCATCAGGAACAAGCAATGCGCCATGATCAGGAGCTGCCGCACTCCTGGCTCATGCTGGGCATGACGATTGTTGTCTCCCTGGCCGCCATCGTTTTTGCCGTGCTGATTCTGGTCCGGCCCTAATTTGGCCGCCTCGCCCGTGCACCTCAGGGATCCCGGGCTGCAACCGGAACGAACGGCGCTTGCCTGGCGGCGCACTGTCCTAAGCTCAGTCATCGCCACGATTTTCATTTGGCGGGGCTGGATTCAGGCGCTCACCGGCTCGCAAACGGCCGCCGAGAGTGCTGCCCTGATCCATCCCGGCCATTCGGGCCATGTCATTGGCCTGGGCATCTGCGCCATGGTGGCGTGCCTGACAACCATCATTTTGGTGCTGTGCTCCGTGAGCCGGATTCGCCTGCTGCATGCTGGCGTGGGAGTGTTGGAAAACAGCTCCCACATGGCCGTACCGACTCTTATGGTACGCACAGCATCGGCCGCTATAGTTGCTCTGGCTGTTGCCACCATGAGTGCGCTGGCCTTGGGGATCTAGTCCCCGCCATGGCCTGAGGGGGCTTGCCCCTGCGGGCTGATTTGTCTCCTACTTTTCCTACCAAAGGATCTCAACTCCATGACTATTTCCGGAACGGCCCCGGCGCATGCCTATCCGCTCAGTACCCGCGTTGCCATTGAGGGGCTGGGCAGCTTCTTCATTGTGTTTGCCGGTCTGGCCACCTCGTTGTTTAGCCCGGCAGGGTCCGGCTCGACTGTGGGGTTTGCGTACGGACTTGCCATGGTGGCTGTGGTGATTTCCTTCGGGCACATCTCCAACGGCTATTTCAACCCGGCGTTCTCACTGGGTATGGCCGTTGCTGGCCGTTTGAAGTACTCAGCCATGGCCCTGTACATGGCGGCCCAGACGCTGGGTGCCTTGCTGGCAGCTGTGGTCCTGCTCGCCCTGATCAAGGTCATGCCTGCCGGTGCCACCACCGAAACGCCGCAGCTTTTTGCCGCCCTGGCCACCGGTTTTGACGCGCATTCCCCGTCTCAGGTGCCCATGATTGGTGTGCTGATCGTGGAAATCGTTGTTGTTGCCGTGCTGACAGCGTTGATTCTGGGCATCACCTCCGCCCGCAATTCCACAGCGCTTGGCCCCATCGGTATTGGCCTGGGCTTTGCTGTCGCCGTTGGCATCACCATGCCCTTGAGCAACGGGTCCCTGAACCCCGCCCGCGCCGCCTCGGTGGTGCTCCTGGCCGATTCCTGGGCTGCCAGCCAGCTGTGGCTGTTCTGGCTGGCCCCGCTCTTCGGTGCAGCCCTTGCCGCAGCTATCTTCCGCTCCTTCGCCCCCGCCGTGTCCCTGAGTCAGGCTGATCAGGATGTTCTTGCGGACGACGCCGTCGCCCCCGCAGCGGATGACGCCGCCGATGATTCTTCCCAGGCTCTGGCAACGGAAGAAAGCGCGGAGGCTCTGCCGACGCCCGTGCCGGCGTCCGGCGCTGAGAAGACTGAGAAGGCCGACGGCGTCAAGAGCAGCGGCAGTGACGATGCCCAAGAGTTCTTCGACGGCCCCAAGAAGTAGCCGCCCTTTTTTCAACTGACCCGCAGAAAACGCCGAAAATCAACGTTTTTTCTTGATTTTTCGGCGTTTTCTGCGGGTCAGTTCGTTGGGGGAGAGGGTTGAGTCCATTGCTTGGCAGTCAGACAGCCACAACAATGGTCAACGAGGACGCCTGGACGGCTGGCCGACAATCAGGAAATGTCCGTGCCCTCCTATAGCGTGGAACCATGAAGTTACTTCACACCTCAGACTGGCATTTGGGCAGGTCCTTTCACGGCGTCGGCACTCTCGCCGCGCAACGTCGTTTTGCCGACCAGCTTCTGGAAACAGTCACCGCGGAAAACGTTGACGTGGTCCTGGTTGCCGGCGACGTCTATGACCGGGCGCTGCCCAATGTCGATGTAGTCAAGCTCTTTGATGACATTTTGGCGCGGTTGACCGGCGCCGGAGTGAAGGTGGTCATCACCAGCGGAAACCACGATTCCGCCACCCGCCTGGGCTTTGCCGGGCGCATCATGGAGGCGGCCGGAGTGCACTTGCGCACCCGGATCGCAGACCTGGACACCCCCGTGGTGCTGCCGCTGACAGCCGACGACGACGGCCCGCTGCTTGCCATCTACGGCATCCCGTACCTTGAGCCCCGCATGGTCGCGGATGAACTCGGCGTGGAACCGGCCAGCCACTTCACCGTGACTGAGGCAGCGGCGGCCAGGATTCGTGCGGACCTGGCCACGCGTGCCGAGGACAGCCAGGCCGTGGTGCTGGCCCACACCTTTGCCAGTGGCGGGATCACCTCGGCCAGCGAACGGGACCTGGCCATCGGTGGAGTCGGTGCCGTGCCCGTGGACCTTTTTGAGGACTTTAGCTACTCGGCCCTGGGGCACTTGCACGGGCGGCAACAGCTGCGCCACAACGTGCGGTATTCCGGCTCCCCGCTGCCCTATTCCTTCTCTGAGGCCAACCACACCAAGGGTGCCTGGCTCGTGGAGGTCACCGCGAACGGGCTGGGGGAGGTACGCGCCATTGATTGGCCGGCCGAAAAGGAGTTGGCCCTGCTGCGCGGAAAACTCCTGGACCTTCTCGCAGATCCGCAGTGGGACCTGGCCGAAGGGCGCTACTGCCAAATCACGCTGACGGACGATGACCGCCCGGCCAATGCCATGGAGCGGCTGCGTGTCCGCTTCCCGGACACCCTGGTGCTGCTGTTCGAGCCGGAGAACATGCGCGACGGAGCCGGGAGCACCTACAGCCAACGCGTTTCCGGTGCCGTCGATGAGCTTGACCTGTGCTGCGGGTTCCTGGACCATGTGCGCCAGCGCCCCGCCACTGAGCCTGAGACAGCTGTTCTCCGTGAGGCACTGGCCGCAGTTCACGCAGAGGCGGCCGCACGATGAGAATCCACCGGCTCGAAATACAGGCCTTTGGCCCCTTCGCCGGCCGCGAAGTTGTTGACTTTGACCTGCTGGGCTCCCAGGGGCTGTTCTTGCTCAACGGTTCCACCGGCGCCGGCAAAACAAGCGTCCTGGATGCCATCGCCTACGCACTTTACGGTCAGGTGCCCGGGGCGAGGCAGGGCTCGGTCCGGCGGTTACGCAGCCACCATGCCGCGCCCGGTCTGGGACCGGAGGTGGTGTGTGAGTTCACCGCGGGAGGTCGCCGCCTGGAAGTGACACGCAGCCCCGAATGGCTGCGACCGCTCAAGCGCGGCACGGGCACCACCCGCGAGAATGCCAGCACAGCCTTGCGGGAACGGGTCGACGGCACCTGGGTGGTCATGTCGCAACGCAACGACGAGGCCGCCAGCGAGATCCAGCAGCTGCTGGGCATGAACATGGCGCAATTCACCAAGGTGGTGCTGTTGGCGCAGGGCGAGTTTGCCGCGTTCCTGCGCGCCGACGCAAAAGACCGCCAGGAACTATTGGAGAAACTCTTCGGGACAGAGGTCTACAAGGACCTGGAAAACCAATTGGCCGCGACCGCCAGGGAAGCACAGGCAGGTGTTGCCGCCGGTGTCGCCGAGCTGGCGGGGCTGGAACAACTGGCCAGGAGCCAGGCCGCAGGCGTCCTGCCGCCAGCCGTCCAGCCCGCCGACGCGCCCGCTGACGCGCCGGCCGCAGGTGCGGAGTCTCCGGGACCGGATTCCACCGGAGCCGGGCTCTTTGCCTGGCTGGAAGGGGAACTAGCCGCCACCGTGGCCCAGTCACTAGCCGACCGCGAGCAGTTCCGCGGCCTCGCCGAGGAGGGGCAGCGGTACTTGCGCTCAGCCCAGGAACGCCGCAGCCGGCACGAGGCCCTGGCGGCAGCGTTGCTGGAACGGACACGGCTTGCGGGGCTGGCCCCGCAAGCCGCCGCCTGGGACGCCCAGTTGGGCCGGCACCACAAAGCCGAGGTCCTGGCCGGAAGCGTCAAATCCAACGACGCTGCCGCGCAGGAACTCGTCCAGGCGGAGTCGGACGCCAGTGCATCCCTGGCCGATTTTTCCCGGGACACGCTGGCTGCCCGGACCGCCAGTGAGGTGGCGGGAAAGCAGTGGCTGGAGGCACCGGGGGAGCTGCTTGACATTGCCGTCCTGGAATCCGTGGACAAGGTGCTCAACGGACAGACAGCCACTGTAGCCCAAGCCCTGCCGCAGGAGCATCGGCTCTCGGCAGTGGAATCGGAACAGTCCCGCGGCCAGGAGCAGATGGCAGCCGCACGGCAGGACGTTGCGTCACACCAATTGGCGGAGACCACGGGCCAAGACCAGATGGCGGAGCTCAAGGCAAAGCTGGGGGCACTGCGCGCAGAGGCCGTACCTGTCGATCAGGCACGGCAACAGCTCACCGAGGCCGCCGCCCTGCTCTCGAACATTGAGGCCCACGCGGCGCAAGAGGTGGTGGTGCATCAGCTGCAGGCGGTGGACCTGGCGGCCCGCGAGAACGCCGTCACGGCGCGGCAAGGCTGGTTGGACGCCGTGGAGCGGCGCCTGACGTTGGCGGCGGGGGAACTGGCTGCCGAACTCGTGGACGGTGAGCCGTGCATGGTGTGCGGCAGTTCGGTCCACCCAGCCCCTTCGCTGCTTGCCGGCTCCGGCGCGGACGCTGTTCGAGCCGAGAAGAGGGCCAAGGACACGCTCTCGTCGCTGGAAAAGGACGCCGCAGATGCGGGCGCCGAACTAGTCCGGGCACAACAGGGCCTTGCCGTCCTTGTTGAGCGCGGTGGCGATGGAGTGCCGCAGGACGCTGCCGCCGCGCTCGAACGGGCCACGTCCGCCATGGCGGCTGCCACCGAGGCAGCCGGAGCGCTCAAGACGTGGGAGGCGGACGCGGAACAGCTGGAGCAGGACATGGCCACGTCGCGGGCCCTGTTGCTTGCAGCCAGGGAATCGGTGGCTTCGCTGGGCGCGGCGAACGCTGCTTTGGCCAAGGAAAGCACCCAGTTGTCGGCAGGACTTGAGGAGGCCAGGGCAGGCTATGGGACCCTTGACCTCAGGCGGGATGCCATTGCCACGGCGCTGGCGAGCACCAGCGGCGCCTTGACCGCAATGCGGCGCCGGATCACCGCTGTGGCAGCGCGGGACACCGCAGCCGCCGCCCTGCAGGAGGCCATGGCCGGCAGCGACGACTTTGCCACGTCCACGGAAGTCCTGGACAGCCTCATGGGCGCCCCAGCCGTGGCAGCGACCAAGGCCCAGCTGGAAAACCATGCAAGGGCGCAGACGCTCCTTGCTGCCCAGCTGGAATCGGCGGACGTGCGCACCGCCGCGGAAGAGGCCGGGCAGGGCCTGATGGCGCCGGACCCCGGGACCCTGACGGACCTTGAACAAACGCTGAAGGAGCGCACGAAGGCGCTGGAGGAGGCCGTGCTGCGATGTTCCCTGGCGGAAAACGCCCTGGCACGGGTTTCGGCCACGCACGCCGAGCATGCATCCGCGGAAACGGCCGTGGCGCCGCTGCGGGAACGCGCGGCAAGGGTGGCGGCATTGGCCGATGCCGCACGCGGCGGGGGCGAGAACCAGTTGAAGATGACCCTGACCAGCTATGTCCTGGCGGCCCGCCTGGAACAAGTCGCCGCTGCCGCCTCGGTGCGGCTTTCCACCATGAGCGGGGACAGGTATTCCCTGACGCACACCGATGCCAGGGCCGGCGGCAACAAGAAATCGGGTCTGGGGTTGGCGGTGGTGGATGGCTGGACACAGCTGAGCCGGGACACCGCCACACTGTCCGGCGGGGAATCGTTCATGGCCTCCCTGTCCCTGGCGCTGGGGCTGGCAGACGTGGTCCAGCAGGAATCCGGCGGACTCGACATTGAAACCTTGTTTGTCGACGAGGGGTTTGGCTCCCTGGATGAGGAATCGCTGGACCAGGTCATGGATGCGCTGGAAGGGCTGCGCGACGGCGGGCGCATGGTGGGTCTTGTCAGTCACGTGGCGGAGATGAAGACGCGCATCCCCTTGCATTTGCACGTCCTGAAGGGCCGCACCGGTTCCACCCTTACGGTAGGGGAGTCCGCCTAGTTCCGGTCCGGCCCGAACCGCACTAGACTGGAAACGTATTTGGGTTCGGTGTGCCGGGTGGGGGGACGGTGCACGCATACTTTGAGCTGACCGGATACACATGACTTCCTCACTTCCCAGTCTCCCGGGCCCCATGGCCGTCCCCGACCCGCCCGCCCGCCCGACCGCTGACAAGGGCACCAGCCGGTATGGCATGCTGCCCCGGTTGGCCGGGAAAAGCTACATCCCGCTGGGCCTGTTTGCCCGCGTACCGCTGGCCATGCTCACCATTGGTGTCCTGACCCTGGTCACGGCCGTCAGTGCTTCCTATGCGATTGGCGGTTACGCCGCCGGTGCCGTGGGTGTTGGTGCGGCCATTGGCGCTCCTTTGGTGGGGTATCTCGCCGACCGGTTCGGCCAAAAACGGGTCCTGCTGGTCTCCGCTGTGTCAAACGCGGTGCTGGTGTGCGCCGTCGTCGCCATGGCGTACAGCATTGGCGAATTCACCGTTGCCGCCACCGTGGCCATGCTGGGCATCGCGCTGCTGGCCGGTGCCAGCTCACCCCAAGTGGGGCCGTTGTCGCGGGTGCGGTGGATGGCCCTGAGCAAGAAGCTGCCCAAGAATCAGCAAGGCCCCGTGGTGGACACGGCACTCTCGCTGGAAGGCACCGCCGACGAGGTGACGTTTGTGCTGGGCCCGGCCCTGGTCGGCCTGCTGGCATCGCTGGTGGCCCCCTGGCTGCCGCTGGTCCTGGCCGCCGCCATGACGGTGACCCTGGTGACCTTGTTTGCCATCCACCCCACCCAGGCCGCCGTCGGAGCCCGCCAAAACTCAGTCACCGGCAATGCCGGATACGTCCCCGCCGAACCCATCAAGTGGCTGCGCGTCGCCGTCCCGGTGCTGGGTATGGTCTGCATGGGGACGTTCTTCGGATCCTCCCAGACCGCCTTGACGGCATTTACCGGGGTTCACGGTTCCGTGGACCAGGCCGGGCTCATGTACGCCGTCATGGGTGCCAGCTCGGCCGTGGCGGCACTGTCGGTGGCCTACTGGCCAGTTGCCTTCAGCCACGCCTGGCGCTGGGTGCTCACGGCAGGGTTGATGGCCGGCGGGACGCTCGCGTTCTTGCTGCCGGAATCCTTGGGCGCCATGATCATCGTCTTGTTGCTGGTGGGCATACCCGTTGGCCCCACCATGGTCACCATCTTCAGCGTGGGAAGCGTCATCGCCCCGCCGCAGTGGATGGGCACCGTCATGACCGCCCTGGCCAGCGGCATTGTGGCAGGCACGGCACTGGGATCCTCGATCGCCGGTTCGCTGGCCCAAACAGTGGGCTACCACACGGCGTTCATGGTGCCCATTGTTGCCGCCAGCGCGCTTTTGGCGCTCGGCTTCGTTGCCGCCATGCTGCTGCGCCGGTCCGCCGCAAATCCGCCGCAGGCCTAGACGGCCGGCCAGCCGTTTAGTGATCGGCGATGTCCCTGCTGGCTAGCGCCGCTGCCACGAGGGCGTCATCTAGCTGGTCAAAGCGCAGGTATGCCTCACTGACGGCATGCATGGCGGGCCAGGGCTGCAGGCACGTCATCCCGTCCGCCAGTGCAGCCAGCTGCTTGCACGTGCTGGCCGGAGCGGCCGGAAGGCACACCTGGATGCTTCCGGCACTCTCCCGGCGCAGCACCTCCACGGCCGCCCGGAGGGTTGCGCCGGTGGCTGCCCCGTCGTCGCACAGCAAGATGGTGCGTCCGACGACGGCGGGTTGGGGTCCGGTGACATAGCGGGCCTGCCGGCGCGCAAGTTCTGCGCGCTCGGCGGCATCGACCCGGTCGAGATCGGCGCTGTTGTAGCCGTTGCGGTGTAGGTACTCCAAGGTGGCCGGCAGGTGGATGGCCGAGGTGAGGGCACCGTAGCGCGCCAGCGCGCCAAACGCAGTCTCGGGCGATCCCGGCACGCCCAGCTTCCTGACCACCATGACGTCCCAGGGCAGGGCCAAGGCCGTGGCGACAGCGTGGCCCACGGGGACGCCGCCGCGGGCAAGAGCCAGCACCAGGGTCTCCGGTGACCGCCGGAAGGACACCAGTTTTCGCGCCAGACGGCGGCCGGCGTCGTCCCTGTCGGTGAAGGGGAACCACGGGCGGGTTTCGCTGGAAACTCCCATGCTTTCAGTATGCTCCGGCCGGCGTGGCCGCGCCACAGCTTGGCCGGAACAGCTAGGCCAGGAAGGCGATGGCGGCATCCTTGAAGTCCCGCGAGGTCACGGCATTGTTGTGGGAGCGCCCGGGGATGAGATGTTGCTGCGCCCGGCCGCTGAGCCCGGCCAGCAGATCCATGCTGTTGGCGCGCTCGTCCTGATCGCCCGCCACCAGCAGGATGGGCATCTTGGGGACGGCGTCGGCCGGTTCGAAGGGTTCCAGCTTGATGGCCTGGATCAACGCCAGCAGGGCAAAGATGTCATTGCTGGGAATGAGCTGGGCCATCTCCAGCAGCCAGCGGGTGGAGGCGTCGGCAATGGGGGTGCCGTCATTGAGGAACTTTTGTGCCCCGTCAAGGTCGAATTCGGCCAAGGGGTCCTTCGGGCTCGGGCCGCCCAGGACCATCTTGCGCACCAGCTCCGGCTGGGTGGCCCCAAACTCCCACGCCAACCGAGAGCCAAGGGAGTAGCCGATCAAGTCCACGCCGGAGCCGGGGTCGTCCGCGTGCAGCGGCCGCACGCCCTGGTCGATGAGGATTTGGAGCAGGTCGGCACGGATTTTCCCGGGCGTGTACGAATCAAGGTCGTAGGGGGCTGTGCTGTGCCCGTGGCCGGGCAGATCAACGGACAGGACGCGTCGCCCGGCCCTGTTCAGCGCCGCAACCCAGCCGCTTTTGACCCAGTTCAACTCGATGGAGGAGGCAAAACCGTGGATGAGGAAGACAGGCGGCAAGGCAGCCGGTGAGTCGGCATCAAAAACAGCCACGTTCAGCCCGGCGTTGGCGCCTTCCACTGAATGTGAGGCGCTGGGGGTGGAGTGTTTGTCTTGGACAGTCATGACTGAACCTTCCATGTTGTGGGAGTCAGCACTGGTGCATCCTTGCCATAGGAAGTCATGGCCCTACCTTCCTGCGGTGGCCCGCGCCGCCGTCGTACGTCCACCCTAGCGCGTTCCGGCGCGGCGCTGGAGGCGTTGGGCCAGTGCGCACACAATGGCGATGCCGGCCACGAGTGAGAACGTGCCGAACAGCTGCCCCCGGCTGGCCTCCCCAATGAACCCCACAGCAAAGATGGCGGCGAGCAGCACCAGCCCGAAGATGGTCAGCGCGGGAAAGGCCTTCATGCGCAGGGGCAGGACCGTGCCGTCGCGGTCGGCGCGCCGCCGCAGGATCAGTTGCGAGACCAGGGCGATGCCCCACACGATCAGGCAGGTGGACCCCACCAGGTTCAGCAAGGCGTCAAGGACTCTCGTTGGGAACAGCAGTTCCAGGATCACCGCGGCGAAACCGAAGCTGACCGAAACCGCGACGGCGGCCAGGGGCACCTGGTGAGGGGTGGTGCGGGCAAAGATGCGGGGCGCCTCGCCACGGTCGGCCAGGGAGTAGATCATGCGGGAGGCGCCGTAGAGGTTGGCGTTCAGGGCCGAGAGCAGGGCTGCCACGGCCACCAGGGTGATGGCCGTTCCGGCCCATTCAATCCCGGCGATGTTCAGCACGGCGGCGAAGGGGGAGCTGAGATCCGGTGAATTCCAGGGCAGCACTGCCGCGATGACAAAGATGGAGCCAATGTAGAACACCAGGATGCGCCACACCACTGTGCGCACAGCAATGGCGACGCTGCGCTGCGGGTCAGCCGTCTCCGCGGCGGCGACAGCAACGATTTCCGTGCCGCCAAAGGCAAAGACGACGACAAAGAGGCCGGTGGCTATTCCTGACAGGCCGTTCGGGGCAAAACCGCCGTGGTTGACCAGGTTGCCCAGCCCCGGTGACGTTGTCCCGGGCAGCCAGCCCAGCAGGAGCAGCGCGCCAAAGACCAAGAACAAGACAATGGCGCCGACCTTCAGCAAGGCAAACCAAAACTCAAACTCGCCGTAGTTTTTGACGGTGGTCAGGTTGATCGCCGTGAAGGCGACCATAAAAATCAAGGTCAGGCCCCAGACGGGGATGACGGGCCAAACACTGACCAGCAGGGCAGCTGCCCCCAGGGCTTCGGCGGCAATGACCACCACCAACTGCAGCCACCACAACCAGCCCACCGTTGACCCGGCCACCGGACCCATGGCCTTTTGGGCGTACACGGAGAAAGCGCCGGAGTTGGGGTTGGCGGCAGCCATTTCACCCAGGGCCCACATGACCAGGATGATCAAGGTGCCCGCGGCAAGGTAGGAGATGAGGACGGCGGGCCCGGCCTCGGCCAGGCCCTTCCCCGAGCCGAGGAACAAGCCCGCCCCGATGGCGCTGCCGAGCCCCATCATGGTCAGTTGGCGCTGCTTGAGGGAGTGCCCCAATCCACCCGTCGACGGTGCTTTGCTGGTGACTGCTGGTGATAGGGAACTCATGGAGGGAAATGCCTTCTTCGTGGTGCGGGCCGGTGGGGGCTGGGTCGGGGTGCGGCGTGTTCCCCCACACGCATTATCCACCACGGTCCGCGGGGGCCCAAAGCGGGGCTGTGCGGACCACAGTGCCGCGGTGCCTAGGGGGATGACCAGCGGTGATGATGTCCCGCGGATGCACCAGGGCCATCGCCAGCCGCCCTAATGCGTTGGCGGCGACTTGGTGGTTGCTTGACAGCCCCTGGGGGTCCGGCCTGGGGCAACGCTGGCGAAAAATTTGTTCAAGCACGGGATCGGGCGTAGAATCAGTTTTAGTCAAGGTGACTTTAACTAATATTGCGGGGTGAGCTGCCATGGAAGGGCTAGCCTTTGTCAGCGCCGCCAATGTCAGCGAACGGCTGGCCGAACCGCCCGCCCTGGCGATCTCCACTGTCATCTTTGCCCTGCGGCCCAGCGGGGACGGCGAGCGCGCCACGCTGTGGCTACCGCTGGTCCGGCGCATCCGTGAACCGTTCAGGGGCCTGTGGGCTCTGCCGGGCGGCCCACTGACCCAGGCCGAGTCGCTGCAGGACACGGCGGCCCGGAACCTTGCCGACACCACGGGCCTGGCGCCGCAGTACCTGGAACAGTTGTATGCCTTTGGCGGGCTGCACCGCTCACCGAGCCAGCGCGTGGTCTCCATTGTTTACTGGGCCATGGTGCAGGCCGAGGAAGCCACCATGACCCACGAGTCGGAGAATGTGCGCTGGTTCAAGGCCGACGGACTGATGGATCTTGCCTTCGACCACAACCAGATTGTCGACTACGCGCTCTGGCGCCTGCGGAACAAGATGACCTACGGTTCAATCGCCTATCACCTGTTGGGGGAGACCTTTACCCTGGCCCAGGTGCGCGAGGTGTATGAGGCGGTGTTGGACCGCACCATCGATCCGGCAAATTTCCGCCGCCAGCTCAAGCATGCCCAACATATTGAGGCGACCGAGGAGTTCCGCCAAGGCGGCAAGCACCGCCCGCCACGACTGTACCGCTACACGGGAAGCACGGCACCGGACGCTCCGGCCCCGGCCTCCTGACCCTCCCGCCGCCCACTTTTCTTCCACCCCTGCCATATCTACGGAGCACGCCATGTCATCGGTCAACACCACCATCCAGCTCATCACCCGTGAGGAAGCAGAACGTGCGGGGAAGGCTGGCCGCGAGCAGTCCAGCTGCAGCACCGAACTGTCCAAGGGCCCGTGGGAATTTGACCTGGCCGAGGCGCTCGCCGGCACACCCGGCTACGGCCCCGGCGCCTCCAATGAGGACGCCGCCCCCGTGGAGACGCCGCGCCAGGGCCAGCTTCCCCAGGAGTACAAGGACGCCTCCGACGCCGAACTTGAGGCGCGCATCCTTGCAGCCAAGGCCGAACTGGGCGACCGCGTGGTGGTGCTCGGTCACTTTTACCAACGCGATGAGGTGGTTCAATTTGCCGACTTTGTGGGGGACTCCTTCCAGCTGGCCAATGCCGCCAAGACACGCAGTGAGGCCGAAGCAATTGTGTTCTGCGGTGTTCACTTCATGGCCGAGACGGCCGACATGCTCTCGGGCAGCCACCAATCGGTCATCCTGCCCAACCTTGCCGCGGGGTGCTCCATGGCAGACATGGCTGACTTGCCCTCCGTGGAGGCCTGCTGGGCGCAGCTGGTGGAGCTTTACGGCACCGAGCCCGACGCCGACGGCCGGGTTCCTGTCATCCCCGTCACCTACATGAATTCCTCCGCCGCGTTGAAGGCGTTCTGCGGGGAGCACGGTGGCATTGTGTGCACCTCATCCAACGCCGCAACGGTGCTGGAATGGGCTTTTGCGCGCGGCCAGCGGGTGCTGTTCTTCCCGGACCAGCACCTGGGCCGCAACACGGCCAAGGCCATGGGGGTTGCGCTGGAGAACATGCCGCTGTGGAATCCGTGCATGCCCTTGGGTGGCAACACCGAACAGGTCATGGAGGACGCCAAGGTGGTGCTGTGGCAGGGATTCTGTTCAGTCCACAAGCGTTTTACCGTGGCGCAGATTGAACAGGCCCGGATCGATTTCCCCGGCGTACGGGTGGTGGTGCATCCGGAATGCCCCATGGAGGTTGTGGACGCCGCCGACGAGGCCGGCTCCACGGACTACATTCTCAAGGCCATCCAGGGCGCCCCTGCTGGCAGCACCTTTGCCATCGGCACCGAGATCAACATGGTCAACAGGCTGGCCGCGCAGTACCCGCAACACACCATCTTCTGCCTTGACCCGGTGATTTGCCCGTGTTCGACCATGTACCGGATCCACCCGGGATACCTGGCCTGGGTCCTGGAGGGGCTGCTGCGCGGTGAGGTGCTCAACCAGATCACAGTTCCCGAAGCCACAGCCGTCAACGCCCGCATTGCCCTGGAACGGATGTTGGCGGCCAAGCCCAGCCAGGCCCGGCCGACGGCGCCATTGTCATGACAGCGGGCAACTCGCACCTGGTGGTGGTGGGCAGTGGCATAGCCGGCCTGTTCAGTGCACTGCTCGCTGCCGAGGCCGGGCTGCGGGTGACACTGTTGAGCAAGGGCAAGCTGGCCCAAAGCAACACGCACGTCGCCCAGGGCGGGATTTGTGCAGTCCTTGCCCCGGGCGAGGCGGCCCCCGGGGATAGCGTTGCCGCGCACATTGCCGACACCCTCGAGGCAGGAGCCGGGCAGTGCGACCCTGCGGCTGTACGGATCCTGTGCAGCGAGGCCGCGGCGGACATTGCCGCGCTGGAGCGTTTTGGCGTGGTGTTTGACAGTGAGCCGGGCACCGGGCGCCGGGCCCTGGGCCTTGAAGGGGCGCACTCAGCGGCCCGCATCCTCCATGCCGGTGGTGACGCCACCGGGGCAGCCATGGCCGACGGGTTGATCCAAGCCGTCCGCGATGCCGCCGCACTGGGCACCCTGACCATTGAAGAAGATACCTTCGTGGCGGACCTGCTGCTGCGCCAAGGCACCGTGGCAGGTGTCCTCTTCCACCGCGCACACGACGGCGGGGAGCCATCGACCCTGCAGGCAGACGCAGTTCTGCTGGCTACCGGCGGGGCCGGTCAGCTTTTCGAGTTCACGACCAACCCGGAGGTGGCCACCGCCGACGGCGTGGCTGTGGCGTGGCGCGCCGGTGCAGTGCTGGCGGACCTGGAGTACTTTCAGTTCCATCCGACAGCTCTGGCGGTTGGCAAGAACTTCTTGATCTCCGAGGCTGTGCGGGGAGCCGGAGCGGTTTTGCGTGACGCCGCCGGCACAGCCTTCATGCACAGCTATCACCCCGACGGCGAGCTGGCGCCCCGTGATGTGGTCTCGCGCAGCATTGCCGCCCACCTGGCCGGCGATCCGGCAGCTACGGGGCGAACAGTTTTCCTTGACGCCACAGCCGTGGAAAAGCTCCACGGCGTCGGGTACCTCGGCAGGCGATTCCCCACGATTGACGCCATGACCCGTGAACTGGGCTTTGACTGGTCGCGGGAATGGCTGCCCGTGACCCCCGCGGCGCACTATTGGATGGGCGGCGTGGCCACCAACCTCAACGCCCAAACCTCGCTACCGGGACTGTACGCCGCCGGTGAGGTGGCCTGTACGGGAGTGCACGGTGCCAACCGTCTCGCCTCCAACTCCCTGCTCGAGGGGCTCGTCTTTGGTCGTCGAGCCGTCGCGGCGATCCTGGCTGCAACGCAAGACGCCGCAACGCTCAGCCCGGAAACGCAGCCCGCCACGGTTCCGAACGCGGCCACCTGGACGGAGCATCACCTCACGGCCACGATGCGCCCGGGCGTTCCTGCCCTCCCAGCCGCCACGATGCCACCACCCCCTGATGCGGAGCCCTTTAGCCGCCAGGGCCTGCGCAGGCTCATGAGCGGCCATGTTGGGGTGGTCCGGGACGAGCACGGTCTGCGCCACGCCCAAGCCGTCCTCGCCCACTGGCGCTCGCAGCTGGCTCACGAAGGTGCGGGGCGAACAAGCAAGGAAACCGCCGAATCGGCAAACCTGCTGCAGGTCGCAGAACTGCTGGTCCACGCAGCCCTGGCCCGGCAGGAATCAGTGGGCGCGCATTTCCGCAGCGATTACCCCGGCAGCAACAATCACGCCACCCGCTCTTCCTCCTCCTGGATTGACCCCCACCTCTTCCCCGGTGCGGAACAAACCACCAGCCTTACCGAACTTGAAAGCGAAACAGTATGAACGCGTTCGAAGTAGTCCCGCCAGCCGGCGTTGCAACAGCTGCGGCGATGCTGCCAACCCTGCCCGCAACAGCCGTGGCGACCATCCTGCGCGCGGCCTTTATTGAGGATGCCCCGTATGGCGACATCACCTCCGCCACGCTGCTGCCGGCCACGGCCACGGCCACGGCCTGGCTGGTTGCGCGGGAAGCTGGCATCTTTTCCGGCGGCGAGGTGTTCGCGGCCGCCATGGTCATGGCGGATCCGCACGCAGTGGTTGAGCAGCTCATAGCCGATGGTCAACGCTTTGAGGCGGGCACCCGGATCATGCGTGTCACCGGCTTGGCGCGCGGCGTGCTGACCGCTGAGCGCATCGCCCTGAACCTGACCCAGCGCATGAGCGCCATCGCCACGCAGACGGCGGAGTATGCGGCCTTGCTCGAAGGCACCAAGGCCCGGGTGACGGATACCCGCAAGACCACCCCGGGGTTGCGCGTGCTCGAACGCTACGCAGTGCGGTGCGGGGGCGGACACAACCACCGGTTCTCACTCTCGGATGCTGTGCTGGCCAAGGACAACCACCTGGCGGTCTTGACGGGCGGGGACGTTGGCAAGTTGGGTGCGGCGTTGGCCGGGGTGCGGGCACAATTACCGCACACGGTCCACTTTGAGGTAGAGGTGGACAGCCTTGAACAGATCGAACCGGTCCTGGCAGCCGGGGTGGACACCATCATGCTGGACAACTTCAGCAACGAGCAGCTGATGGTGGGTGTTGCCATGGTCAATGGCCGTGCCCTGGTGGAAGCCAGCGGCAACGTCAACCTTGGCACCATCGCCGCGATCGCCCACACCGGCGTGGACATCATCTCCGTTGGCGCGCTTACCCACAGCGTCCGGGCACTGGACCTTGGCCTGGACATCGCCATCGAGGCCTGAGCCATGATCTTCTTGGACGCCGCAGCCACCACACCCGTCCGGCGCGAGGTCATTGAGGCGATGTTCCCGTTTCTCACCAACCAGTTTGGCAACCCCTCCAGCCACCACGGGCTGGGGGAGCTGGCAGCAAACGCCCTGGCCGGCGCCAGGGCGCAATGCGCTGATGTGCTGGGCTGCCACGCCGAAGAACTGATCTTCACCTCCGGGGGCACCGAGGCGGACAACCTGGCGCTCAAGGGCATCGCGGTGGCGCGGCGGGCCGCCGATCCTGCCCGCACCAGGGTGGTCATCAGCGCCATGGAACACCCCGCCATTGCCGACTCCGCCGACTATTTGCGCCGGGTTCACGGTTTTGTGGTGGACGAGGTACCCGTGGGCCCGGAGGGCCTGGTGGCTCCTGCCCAGTTCGCCCAGATGCTGGGTGAGGATGTGGCAGTGGTGTCGGTCATGTACGCCAACAACGAGGTGGGCACCGTCCAAGACATTGCCGCGTTGGCGGGAATTGCCCACCGTTGCGGCATACCGTTCCACAGTGATGGCGTTCAAGCGGCCGGCTGGCTCGACCTTGACGTCAACCGCTTGGGTGTTGACGCGTTGAGCATTTCCGGGCACAAGCTGGGGGCCCCCAAGGGTGTGGGCTTGCTGTATCTGAGGGGATCGGTGCCGCTGGAACCCTTGATCCATGGTGGGGGACAGGAGCGCGGCACCCGCTCGGGCACCGAAAACGTGGCGTTTGCCGTGGCACTGGCCACCGCGCTGCGGCTCGCCGAGGCCGGCCGGGCAGACGCTGCGGCCCGCGTGGTTGCCCTCCGCGACGGTTTCATCGACACCGTGTTGGCGCGGATTCCCACGGCCCTGCTGACGGGGCACCGCAGCCGCCGCCTGCCCGGCGTGGCGTCCTTTTGCTTTCCGGGAACTAGCGGAGAGTCGCTGCTGTTGGAACTGGAGCGCCACTCCATCCTGTGCTCCTCCGGATCGGCCTGCGCGGCCGGCTCCGATGAGCCCTCAGCTGTCCTGACGGCCATGGGTGTGGAACGCGCCGTGGCGCAGACGGCGTTGCGGTTCAGCTTCGGTGCGGACGTTGCCGAGGATGATTTGGCCCGGGCCGCCAATGAATTGGTGGCTGCCGTGGGCCGGGTTGGCCAGCTGGGACGCTGACGCACCACAGCTGCGGCACCGGCGTTAATTACGGCACAAAATTGGCACTAATTAGCAGGCGGAGTTTGGGCGTACGGTAGGAACAAATCAGGCCACGCACGGCCTGGTCAATTCACGCAAGGAGAGCAACATGACTGCCACCGTACCTGTCACCGAATGCGCCGTGGAAAACTGCTCCTTCAATGATCACACGCATTGTGGGGCCGCAGGCATCACCATCGGCGGCAACGCCGACCACGCCCTGTGCGCCACCTTCATTGACACGGGTGTCCATGGCGGACTGCCGAAGGTTCTGGCCTCCGTGGGAGCCTGCCAGCGCACCGAGTGCATCCACAACGATCACCTCATGTGCGGTGCCGACTCGGTCCGGGTGGGCCCCGGCGCCGACAACGCGGACTGCCTGACCTACCAGCACGAGCAGTAGCGCAGCGGCATCGGCTCGTCCCCGGCCATCACGCCAGCGCGGGGCGACGCAGCCTGCGGAAAATCCAGTACCGCATCATCAGGAAGCGGGTGACGGCCGAGGCAACATTCCCGGCAACAATCACGGCCAACGCCACAACGAGGGAGGCGTTGGGTGAGGCGTTGTGCAGAACCCATAAACTGCCGCTGGTGAAGATGAGCGCCAAAACCATCACCCAGAGCCCGCGCCGTTGGTCGCGCCACCACAGCGCCCGGTCGCGGACGCCAAAACTGAATCTCCGGTTCAGATCTGTGTTGAGTACCGAACACAGGATCAGGGAGATTGCGTTGGCCCATTGAAGGCCCAGCACGGGGCGCAGGCTGGCAAAAATGGTCATCGAAATAACTGTGCAAATAACGGCGACCACCGCAAAACTGCGCAACTGCGTGGCCAGCACGGGATGGCGTTGCCACCACTGCCGGCGCACAGCAAATACCCCGCTGGATGCTGCGCTGAGCGCAGGATCCCCGGGGGATGGTTCGGTGGCCGCTTCTGTTGTCATGGGTAACCAATACTGCCAGCAGTTCATGGCAGCTGCCAACCCGCCCCACACCATGCGGGCCCCGTGGCGGACTAGACGCCCGCCACGACAGGGTTGCGGAGTTCGCCAATGCCACCAACACGGCAGATGACGTCATCGCCGGGGCTGAGCTGGCGGCATTCGCCCGGGAATCCCGTCAGGATCACGTCCCCGGGCAGCAGGGTCATGAAGCCGCTCAGGTACACCAGAATTTCCGCCACGCCCCAGCCCAAATCGGCGCTGGAGGCGGGGGCCAGCTCGGTGCCGTTGTGCACAATGCTGATGGGCACGCCGTCGTCCGCCAGGCCAACAACAATCCACGGGCCCAGGGGAGTGAACGTGTCCGGGCTCTTGGCGCTGATCCACAGCCGATCGCTCTTTTGGGCGTCACGGGCTGAGACGTCATTGCCGATGGTGAAGCCAAGGATGGCGTGGCGGGCGTTCTCCACTGTCAGGTTTCGTGCAGCCCGGCCCATGACAACGCTCAGTTCGGCCTCCGGGTCAACGCGGCCCACGGTGGGGCTGAGCTTGATGGCGTCGCCGGGGCCCACAACGGAGCTGGCCGCCTTGTGGAAGGCCTGCGGGGGCAGGGCACGGCCGGGCGCACCCGTGTTGTGTGCCATACCCAAAACATTGGCGGGGGCGCAGGGGGCCAGGAAGGTGAACTGGTCTTGGGAAAGTGTTGCACCCACCACCCACCCGTCGCGGGCGGCACTGTTTTGATTGGCGGCAGAGGTGGGGAACGGGGATTCCACGCACTGCCAGAGGCGGCCCTCGGGGCTGTCAAAACGGGTGGCGTTGTTGCGCACAAAGAACTGCTCGGGCAACGGCGCCGCCGCTGCGTCGTGGGGGCGGACACGGGCCAGGCGGTACGGGGCAACAGTCATCCGGACATCCTATCTTCAGGGGATGTTTCATGAGTGCCGCCCGTCACTCGTGGCCAGGATGCACGCCGGTGCGCCGTATGACGCAGTGCCAACGTGCTCTCCCAGCCCGGTGGCATAGAATCCGTGTCATGCCCAAAGGAACAGCAATCAATCGTGCCATGGCTGCAGCGTTGAGCGTTGGTGCCGCAGGTGCTGCGGCAGTCATGGCGGCGCGGGCGTACCGGGCCGGGGCCAACACCCCTGTCGGAGACTATGGTTCGGCCGCGCAGCCTGCGGGCATTGGCGCCGATTATGCCCAACGGGCAGCCGAGCAGCTCAGCGAGTTGATCAGCTACCGGACAGTGTTCTCACGCTTTCGCGACAGGATTGAGCTGGAACAGTTCACCGGGTTCATCGAGGCCCTGGAACGGTTGTATCCGGGCGTCCATGCTGCTCTTACTCGGGAGTGTGTCAACGGTCACGCGTTGCTGTTCAAGTGGGCCGGCACCCGGGCCGACGCCGGTGCCAAGCCCACAGTCTTGCTGGCCCACTACGACGTCGTGCCGGTGGATGCGCGCGATGACTGGACCCATCCGGGGTTCTCCGGCCATCAGGACGGTGAGTTCGTGTGGGGGCGCGGTGCACTGGATGACAAGGGTGCGGTGGTGGTGCTCCTGGCGGCCCTTGAATCCCTGATCGCGGAGGGTTTCCGGCCCGGGCACGATCTTTATGTGTCCCTGGGCAACAATGAGGAAACGGCAGGGGACAGCGCCGCGGCGGCCGCGGAGCTGCTGGCCCGCCGCGGTGTGGCGCCGTGGCTGGTCCTGGATGAGGGCGGTGCCGTGGCGCAGGACGCGTTCCCGGGCATGAACGCACCGGCAGCCGTCATTGGGGTGGCCGAAAAAGGCGTTGTGGACTTAGAAATCCTCACCCGCAGTGCCGGCGGGCATGCGTCCACGCCACCGCGCATGGGCGCCACCGCCAGACTGGCGCAGGCAATCGTGGCGTTGGAGGAGACCCCGTTTCCGGCCTCGATGCCAGAACCGATTGCCGAGATGCTGCGCAGGGTGGGCCATCACAGCGGATTTGCCCTGCGGCTCGTGACGGCCAATATGTGGGCCTTCAAGCCGCTCGTCACACAACTGTTGGGCGTGGTGGGTGATGAAACCCGGGCGCTCACCCGCACCACCGTCGCTGTCACCATGCTTGAGGGCAGCAAGGCGGCCAATGTGCTGGCGGCCACGGCCCGCGCCAATGCCAATATCCGCATAGCTGTGGGGGAGAGCGTTGACTCGGTGGTGGAGGCTGTGCGGGTCATTATTGACGACCCCCAGGTGCAGCTGACTGTGCGTTCGGGGCACAATCCCTCGCCGATTTCCGCGTTCGACAACGAACAATTCGCCCTGCTGAGCCGGGCCGTGGCCGAGTCCTACCCGGACGCTGTCGTGACGCCGTACATCCAGACCGGTGCCACCGACTCACGGTTCTTCACCACCATCTGCCCGGCGGTCTACAGATTCTCCCCGCTGCTGATGGACGCCGCCGACAGGGCCAGTTTGCATGCTGTCAATGAAAAGGTTCGGATCAGCTCGCTGGGCGCAGGTGTGGTGTTTTATCGCGAGCTGGTGCAGGGCCTGGCCCGCGTCGGCCCGCCCGCACGCTTGTGAGGGCCGAACACCACAGCCCCGGCGTGTCAACCGCTGGCACGCAACCGTGCAACGCTTTCCGGCGATAGCATGTGCAACAAGGACTGGGTCAGCAGCGAGGAAAAGGGCGGCGCATGAAAATGCAGTCAAGGCAGAATCTGGCCACGGGCATCACAGTATTGTTCGCCGGGCTGGCCCTGGCGGGCTGTGGTGTCTCCCTCGGTGTGCCGGAAACGGCATCGGCGCCGGCACCCAGCCCAAGCGCCAGCACCGAAGCTGTGCCCACGCCGTCGGCCGTCAGCAGCGCAAAACCCACCGCCACGGCGTCCCAGAGCCCCACCGCGCCGGCAGCCGCCGCCGAGTGGAAGAACTTCACCGACGCGGGGAAAACGGTGAGCTTCGCGGTACCTCAGGACTGGAGCGTGCAAACTCTGCCGTCGCCGGGCGCCGGTGCCGTGCACCTGGAGGTGAAGGACCCTGCCGGAACTGTCATGGCCACCTTGAACACTCACATCTCGGGGCTCGGCGGTGCCTGCGAGCCCTCCGCAAACCGGCCCTACACGGTGCTGGCCAGCATCCCGCTGGCGATTCCCTCGGACAACACAGCCCCCGCCGCCGTGGAGCCGCGTTACGTTTACCGGGTGATCCAAGGTGCCAACAACTTTTATGCCTCCTATGGCATCACCGACCAGTCGGCCGGCCCCGATGGCAAGGCCTGCCTGGTGTACAACACGGTGAATTCGCGGCAGCTCGGTGTCTACATGTTCGGCGATGTCCTGCAATTCACGAGTGCGCTGGATGGCTCGCCCGGTTTGCGGGCCTTTGCCACCATCGCCGATGCCCAGGCCTATATGCGCAGCACCGAATACCAGAACATTCAAAAGATGGTCACATCCCTCAAAGCCCTCGGTTAGCGTTCAGCCACCGATTCGCGCAGCCTGGTGGTCAGCTCCAGCAGGGTGCGCATCTCCTCATCGCTGAGCGCCGTCTCCATGACGTCCAGAATGTTGTGCACATGGGCCCGGCCCACTTCCTTTTGCAGGGCCGTGCCGGCCTCGGTCAGGCCAATCAACACCCCGCGCTTGTCATCCTGGGCTGTTTTGCGCTGGATCAATCCCCGCGCCTCCAGCCTGTCGACCATCCGGGAAATGCTGGGCTGGGTCAACAGCACGTTGTCGTTGAGCTCGTTCAGGCGCAGCCATCCCGAGGGGCACCGGGACAGGTTGAAGAGCACGTCATATTCGCGGCTGCCCACCTTCTTGAAATTCGGTTCCTTGTGCAGTTCGCGCATGACGGCCACCTGCGAACGCAACAGCGATTCCCAGGCGTCAGTTGCGAGGCGGCGGTGTGCTGCGGCAGACATGTTATTTCACCCCTGATGAGCTGGTGGCGGCGCCTTCGACGGCGGCACTTTCGGTAACGCCTTCGGCAGCGGCGCGGGCTGCGTCACGGCGAGCCTCAAAGGTGGGTGGGTCGGGGATGTGCGCCGGGCGGTTGGCAGCAAATTCCTTGCGCAGGGTTGGCAGGACGTCGGAGCCAAACAGGTCAAGCTGCTCAAGAACTGTCTTCAGCGGCAAACCGGCATGGTCCACCAGGAACAGCTGGCGCTGGTAGTCGCCGTAGTAGTCGCGGAAGGCAAGGGTCTTTTCAATCAACTCCGCCGGGCTGCCCACCGTCAACGGGGTCTGGGCGGTGAAGTCCTCCATGGACGGCCCGTGGCCGTAGACAGGTGCATTGTCAAAGTAGGGCCGGAACTCCTTCACGGCGTCCTGGGAGTTGGGCCGGATGAAGAACTGCCCGCCCAGGCCAACGATGGCCTGGTCAGCCTGCCCGTGGCCGTAGTGTTCGTAGCGCTCGCGGTACAGTCCAATGAGCTGCTGGTAGTGCTCCTTGGGCCAGAAAATGTTGTTGGCGAAGAAGCCGTCACCGTAGTAGGCGGCAATTTCGGCAACTTGTGGCGTGCGGATGGAGCCGTGCCACACGAAGGGGGCAACGCCGTCGAGCGGGCGGGGCGTGGCGGTGAAGCCGCGCAGGGGAGTGCGGAACTTTCCCTCCCAGTTCACCACGTCTTCATCCCACAGGCGGCGCAACAGGGCATAATTTTCAACTGTCAGTTCAACACTGTCCTGCTGGTTCTTGCCAAACCACGGGTAAACGGGGCCCGTATTGCCGCGGCCCAGCACCAGGTCCACGCGTCCTTCGGCAAGGTGCTGGAGCGTGGCGAAGTCCTCGGCGATCTTCACTGGATCGTTGGTGGTGATCAGTGTGGTGGTGGTGGAGAGAATGATCTTCGCGGTTTGCGCGGCGATATAGCCCAGAATGGTGGTGGGGGAGCTGGGGTAGAACGGCGGGTTGTGGTGCTCGCCCGTGGCAAAGACGTCCATGCCCACATCTTCTGCGTGCTTGGCAATGGTGGTGATGGCCTTCAGCCGCTCATGTTCGGTGGGAGTGCGGCCGGTAGTTGGATCCAGGGTGACGTCGCCTACGCTGAATATGCCGAACTGCATGATGTGCTCCTTTGAATCCCCGGGATCACCGAGATATATATGCGTTTGTATCTAATATAGGGCTCAACCCCACGGGGCGTCAAAATGTTCCCGCTCCTAGGAATCTGTGTGGCAGTTGTTGGACCGATTCTTGAATTTTAGGGGTGGTTGCAACACTGGGTGGTTAGCTTGGTATCAGTAGATCACGGAATACTTCGGCTGGTGTTTTCCAGCCGAGTGACTTGCGGGGGCGTGCGTTG